>CAJBIL010000371.1 GCA_903953145.1 uncultured beta proteobacterium | reverse complement strand
TTTCTTGACGCGCAAGCCGACGATGATGGCGGCGATCATCACGGGCGACACGTCGCCGCCCATGATCTGGCGCATCAGGGAGACCATTTCATCGTGGAATATTTCGCGGTGTTCGATGACCCGCGCCAGTGCTTCTTGCGGCTTCATTTGGCGTGCTCCTTGAGGAAGTTGTCGAGCAGGTCGTGGCCGCGCTCGGTGAGGATGGATTCGGGGTGAAACTGCACGCCCTCCACCGCCAGCGTTTTGTGGCGCACGCCCATGATTTCGCCATCCTCCGTCCAGGCGGTGATTTCAAGGCAATCGGGCAGCGATTCGCGCTCGATGGCCAGCGAATGGTAACGGGTACAAGTCAGCGGATTGGGCAGGCCGCGAAAGACGCCTTGATCGGTGTGATGCACCGGCGAGACCTTGCCGTGCATGAGCTTCTTGGCGTGAATAATGCGCCCGCCAAAGGCTTCGCCAATCGCCTGATGGCCGAGGCAGACGCCGAGCAGCGGGATTTTGCCGGCAAACTCGCGGATGGCGGCAAGCGAGATACCCGCTTGGGCGGGGGCGCAGGGGCCGGGGGAAATCACCAGATAATCGGGTTGCAAGCGCGCAATCTCGGCCAGCGTGATGGCGTCGTTGCGGAAGACTTTGACCTCCTGACCCAACTCGCCGAAGTACTGGACGATGTTGTAGGTAAAGGAGTCGTAGTTGTCGATCATTAGCAGCATGTAGGGCGCATCCTCTTTAGTTAAACGAGAAAACGGCGAAGCAAACAGCGCGGTTGGGGGATCATTGAGACCCCGTTCTGCCCGGTGCTCTGCGGTATTTCTGTAAGCGGCTGTTCGGTTTCTCCGGGAGGGTGTATTCAACCAGGCCAGCCGCCATGAGATCGGTGATCGCTTGCTTGGCAGCGCCTGAAACGAACTTGTGACCCAATACTTGTGAGATTTCCGAACGTCCCAGCGGTGAATTGGCAATTGCCTGCATGATTCGGTGATGGGTCGACTCCGGGCTCCACTCTGAACGCCACTCTGCGCGGTTGCACCACTCATCCGCCGACTCTGGCCTCGACTCTGGCCTCGACTCTGGCCTCGACTCTGGCCTCGACTCTGACCTCGACTCTGGCTTAGCGGCGGATTCAGCGACGGACAGCGCCGTTAAATGCACTGGCAGTTTGACCATGAAATAACTGTGATCGTCATCAAACTCGAACTCAGGTGGCGGCGAACCGTTCTTCTCCATGGCTTCGATGATCTTGGGAATGCCGGTGGCGCGCCCTTCGGTGAATTCCAGCTCCTTGAGAAACTCGCCAATCCGCCGGTTGCGATATCGCCGTGAGCGTGCATGGCCGGCACGCAATTGCGCCAGCCGCACCGAACGATCCGGCCCCGGATAGCTGATCACAAATAGCGCACTTGGCTCGATACGAATCTCAATGGGCTCCCGGGTGTCGTAGCCCCGGTGATAAACCGCATTGACGACGGCTTCTTCGATCGCGTCGTAGGGAAAATTTTCAACACGCGTTGCCTCGGCTCGCCCGTGATGCTTGATGACGGTCTCGCTAATCAGATTACGCTTGATGTAGTCGAGCGCATCCCGCGTCATTTGGGGGATCGGGCCTTTGAATATCTTTTCCGAGAACTTGTTGCCGCCGGGGCCTTCTTTCGGAAACCAGACGACGTCAATCTGCATGGCCGGGAAAAAGCGCCAAGGCTCTGGGTTAAACATCATCAAACCAATGTTCAGCGGAAACGGCGCTTCGTCCGGCCCGCCGATGACACCCATCTGACGGCCGAGCTCCACTAACGAAAGATTGGGTGCTTGCTGCGCCAGATCACTGCCAACCTGTTGCAGATAGCGCTGCATCAGGTCGCGAGAGAGGCTTTCGACCTTGGCCTGCTGATTGAAGCGGTCGTCGTGGGGAATGGTGGCTGCCAGCGACATGAGCTCAACCTCATCCGCCCCACGGGCGCGAACGGTGCTCGAGCCTTTGCGAATGTAGTAGGCGTACTCCTTGTTATCTTTGCCCAGACTGGTCTTTGCCTTGTAGGGGCGCGTCGATCCACCCAAGGCCCAGAGCACGAGTACGTGCCGCCCATCAATGTTTACCGGCACGGCGATGGGGTGGTAGTAAGGCGACATGGCACTAAAACCGAGGTTCAGCAGCTCCTTCTGGATGGCGTCAATCTGCGCCGGATCAAGGCCAACGGGCGGCAAAACGGGACGCCCGTTATCCTCAGCGATGCCGATCAGGATGTAACCACCGCCCAGGTTATGTATGTCATTGGCAAAGGCGCACAAGGCATGCAGGACGGCCTCTGGATTCCAGCCTTCCTTGAATTCGAGACGCTCCCACTCGACAGGTTTGCCGTTCAGCAGGTCGTTGATGTTGATCGGAAGTGCCATGCGTTATTCCAGCCGCGTATCCAGCCCCGCCTCAGCCAGCTCCGCAGCCCGCAATACCGCACGGGCTTTGTTTTGCGTTTCTATCCATTCAGACGTGGGATCGGAGTCGGCGACGATGCCGGCGCCGGCTTGCACGTGGAGCTGGCCGTCCTTGATCACAGCGGTGCGGATGGCGATGGCGAGATCCATGTCGCCGTGGAAACCGAGATAGCCGACTGCGCCGGCGTAGATGCCGCGTTTGACGGGTTCGAGTTCGTCGATGATTTCCATCGCCCGCACTTTCGGCGCGCCGGAAACAGTGCCGGCGGGGAAGGTGGCTTTCAGCACATCGAGCGCATTGAGCCCGGGTTGCAGCTTGCCTTCGACGTTGGAGACGATGTGCATTACGTGGGAGTAGCGCTCGACGAGCATGTTTTCGGTGAGCTTTACGGTGCCGACCTTCGAGACGCGACCGGCATCGTTGCGGCCGAGATCAAGGAGCTGGACGTGTTCGGCGCGCTCTTTTTCATCGGCCAATAACTCGGCGGCGAGTGCCTGATCTTCTTCAAAGGTTGCGCCGCGCTTGCGGGTGCCGGCAATCGGCCGCACGGTGACGGTATCGCCTTCAAGGCGCACGAGGATCTCGGGCGAGGCGCCGACGACGTGGAAGTCCTCGAAGTCAAAATAGAACATGTACGGCGACGGATTAAGCGAGCGCAAGGAGCGGTAGAGTGCCATCGGACTGGCGCCGAGGGGTTTGCTCATGCGCTGCGAGAGGACGACCTGCATGACGTCGCCCTCGGTGATGTAGTGCTTGGCCTTGAGCACGGCCTGCTTGAACTGCGCTTCGCCGAAGATCGACACGGCGGGCTGCGAGGTTTTGGGCGTCTCGACGGGAATCTGTGCCGGCGCACGCAGTTTGGCGAGCAGCTCCTTGAGGCGGGCTTGCGCCTTCTGGAAGGCACCGGGAACGCCGGGCTCGGCATACACCACGAGCATCAGTTTGCCGGAGAGGTTGTCGACCACCGCAATCTCTTCGGAAAGCAGCAGGATGATATCGGGCGTGCCGAGGTTGTCTTCTTTCTGTGTACGCGTCAGC
>CAJBIL010000370.1 GCA_903953145.1 uncultured beta proteobacterium | reverse complement strand
GTGCCACAAAGGAGCAAGTCTCTCGTATCAAGTTCACTGTTTATGTGGGGCAGTGGGTTGGGTAATTGCGCGGCCAAAAGCAAAAAGCCAAGAAAAAGCCAAGGGTCAAGTCTCGCATCACCGCATCCATACGACCTCGGTTACAACTCATCCAGTGTCGTTCGCAATTCGCGAATAGCGAATGTATGCGTTGGGGGCAGAAATTGGCAATGTCGGGGAGCCGTATTGCAGGCGCGTCTCCCTATTGGCTGTTCAGGCCGAAGTCCGGTCAGCCAGTTATACCCACCGAGTGACTACTCCGCTTTAGCACCCGCCATTGATCATCAGATTTCATGACTGGCATGTATAGGACATGGAGCACTCACTGGCAGAAACTGACTGTTTTGTCTTGGTTGCTGGTTAAGTTTCAGAGGAATAAACCAACTGCCGTTGGTGCTTGATCGCCAACATCACGACTTCAGTTTCGGAATGGGCATAAAGCACGATGTGCTGGCCGACAACGTACTCGCGTAGTGTAGGCAGCCCTGCTTGCTCAGCGAGTTGCTGAACAGTGTTGGTCTTCAGTGTTGCTTGCGCAGATTTTGCAGCCATAAATCGTGCTGGCCGACCGCTTGCAGGAGACCACGACAGGATTGCGACCATCTCACGGATGTTAGCTTTCAGCTTGGTCAGCCGTGAATCCGCGCTTTCTGCATCCTGGACCATAAAGAACTGATGAGCAGCGTCCAAGTTAGCCAGAAAATTTGGTGCAGCTTCGACCTTGGCGTTTAACGGTAACGCCATGACTTTAAGACAAGGCTTTCAGGAGGTCAGCGTTCGATACGCGATGACCAGCCAAAATCTCGCGCAGTCCGGTTTCAGCTTCAGTCAGTAACACTAAGCTGGCATGTTCTTCTTCCAGGGCGTGGTAGTAATCAAGTTTTTTCGCATCGACCAACGCAACGTAAGCAGCACCGTTCTTGGTCAGGAGCTTTTCTGCCCCAGACACCACATCATCAGCCAACTCGGTCAATCGAGCACGAGCCTCGCTAATCGGCACAACATCTTGGGCGGTGAAGCTCATTGCAAAATCCTTTAACAAATACGTTAATTGTTAGTGTATCAAATTATGAAGTGGATCCCTGAGTCAAGACAGTAATGCCTTCAGTTTAAGCTGCACATTCGGCTTTATACGCAGCTGGACGGCGCTGCCCCGGTTTTGCTTTGAGCGACAAAGGGTCACGCATTAACGCATCCACGGAATCAATAGGGGCAGAGTGGTTGATCTTCGTACGATACCGCACCTAGATCACTGTGTCAGTGGCGCTTTCGGTGCCGCCAAGCTGGCGTGCATAGCCGTCAATTTCGGCCAGAAGCGACTCCGCCGCCGCAGAGCGCATGGCGAGTGGGTCAAAATATTTTCCAGCCGAATAGGACAAGAACAAGGGGCGGTTCTTTTCGGTGCTCAGCACATACCCCATGGACCAGCCCGAAAACTGCCGTTTGTCGACCTCCTGGCTACTCAGAATGATGGAGGCCGAATGCCGGACATCTTTCAGAATTTTGATATACGTCGAATTGACCACTTTGCGATCTCCTTCGAGTGCCTGGAAAAAGTGGCCATCAGCCATGATCAAAAGACCGGTGATGCCTTGTTCGACGTTGTTGCGCCGCGAACTTTCCAGAATGTCGCGCATATCCATGGGGCCAAAATTGGGAGAGACTTTGCTGGCATACAACAACCGAACGAGAACGGTCATGGTGGATTCCTTGATGAAGTAATTGAAGTAATTGAAGTAATTGAAGTAATTCAACGGAAAATTAGCTTATCACTTCAAAACGATGCCTGTCTGATTGGCGCTCAGCCCTTG
>CAJBIL010000369.1 GCA_903953145.1 uncultured beta proteobacterium | reverse complement strand
TCCGGCTTACGTGCTGTTCCTCGAACTCGACCCGGCCGGCGTCGATGTGAATGTGCATCCGGCCAAGACCGAGGTACGCTTCCGTGATGCGCGCGGCATCCACCAGTTCGTGTTCCATGCGCTGCAGCGCACGCTGGCCACACCGCTCTCCAGCGCTGCAAGCCCGGCCGAGGCGGCCCCGGGATTGGCGCCATCACACTTTTCTTATGCCCGCCAATCCGGGCTGGCCGTCGGCGAGCCGGCGGCGCGGCCCTACCTA
Source organism: uncultured beta proteobacterium (assembly GCA_903953145.1). Taxonomy (GTDB): domain Bacteria; phylum Pseudomonadota; class Gammaproteobacteria; order Burkholderiales; family Rhodocyclaceae; genus CAJBIL01. The sequence goes on along the minus strand of CAJBIL010000369.1, from coordinate 7,571 downwards.
GAATTCGCCCGGACCGCGTTTGCCGACCAGGCGACCGTCGCACCGCCAACTCCGCAGGAAGGCAGCGCGCCGCTGCTTGGCTATGCCGTGGCGCAACTGCACGGTATCTACATACTGGCCCAGAATGACAATGGCCTGGTGCTGGTGGACATGCACGCCGCCCACGAACGCATCCTCTACGAGAAACTCAAGCACAGCCTCGATGCCGGGCCGCCGGCGACGCAGGCGCTGCTGGTACCGATGCTGATTTCTGCCAGCGAAGCCGAAATGGCGACCGCCAGCGAACAAAGCGAAGCACTGAGCCAACTTGGCTTCGCCATCGCCGCCGCCGGGCCGCGGGAACTTGCTGTGCGTAGCCTGCCGGCGCTACTCGCCGGCGGCAACGCGGTCGAACTGGTGCGCTCGCTGCTGAAAGATCTGGCCGAGCATCCCACCAGCCGAGTGGTCGAGACGCAACGCAACGAGTTGCTGGCAACAATGGCCTGCCACGGGGCGGTGCGCGCCCATCGCCTGCTTAGCCTGCATGAAATGAACGCACTGCTGCGTCAGATGGAAGAGACCGAGCGGGCCGACCAGTGCAACCACGGCAGACCGACCTGGGTTCAGCTCTCGATGACGGAGCTCGACCGGCTGTTCATGCGCGGCCGCTGAGTGCCCATTGCTGACATGGTGAATGTTCAGAAGCGGCCGTTGGACGAACCGCGGACTCCTCTCATGAAGGCTCTCCATACCGGCCGTTGGCGTACCGCATCTTCCACGCCAGAAGAGACGCTCAAGGCAATGTGGCCGTAGGGCAGGCCGCCAGCGAAACCGGGCAACCACGATCGCGTCCAGCAATTGCTGCCATGAGTCAGCCTGACAGGTGCTGCACTCGCCTACTCCGACTTCTGTTGATACAGGTCAACAAAGCGAAATTCGAACGTCCTATGGCGTTAGTGGTAGTGGCACGAAAATCTCCATCAAGCAGATCGCTCGCCTGCATGGTCTGTAGGCGTTTCAATGCCGCTTTGGTGTCCATAGCAAGCTGGTCACGCGATACTTGGCTTATCCGTTCGGACTATATCAATCGTTGTGATCGTGGCGCACCGTCCAGACTCAGGGAAAGTCTAGGGAGTGTGTTGCCGTGAAAATCAAGAATGTTGTTGTTGCGGGTGCGTTGGCGTTGGCGATGGGAAATGCTCTGGCCGCATTGTTTGATCGCGGTGGCGGGTTGATTTACGACGACGTAGGGAATCTAACGTGGTTAAAGGATGCTAATTACGTCTTAACCAGCGGCGCTGACCAAACGGGAAAGATGACGTGGCAGGGGGCAATGAATTGGACAGCAAATCTGACGTTTTACGATAGTGTGCGTGACGTAAATTACTCGGATTGGCGGTTGCCCACGGCAGGAAACCTTACAACGCTTTTCTATAGGGATCTAGGTGGTCACTATTTGTCAAGTATTTATGGCGAGCACAGTGGCGGTTTCGATCAATTTAAGAACATCCAGAATGCTGACTCATATTGGAGCGCGACAGAGTTAGCACAGCAACCCGACTTTTACGCTGTAATGTTCAGTTTTCAAAATGGTACGCAAGTAGGGAACGGGAAGCGTGACAGGGAGTATGTTTGGGCCGTCCGTGATGGCGATGTAGCCTTTGTCCCTCCACCAGTAATTGATCCTCCGCCGATAGTTGTTATCGACCCACCTATCGCCCCCATCCCCGAACCAGAAACCTACGCAATGATGCTTGCAGGGTTGGGATTGCTTAGTATCGCTAGACGTCGGAGACAGAATCTGAGCGCATGATAGTCATGCGACGATTCAACTTGACGGGGGCTACGGCTCCCGTTTTGCATGCTTGGGCGTTGGAGAAATCCCGCTGACCGTTGAAGCCAAGCTACAAAGCAGTCGCCACAATTTGAAGTCAGACATCGATTTCGCCTCACACCCCATACAACACAAATGCCGCCCAGTATCTCGGATCGCTCCATTCCGGGTGTTTCCTGAATTCCTGCTTGGTCTGGCGCAGAGCATCCGGTTGCGAAGTGCCAGCCTTGAGTTTGGTGAAGAAGCGGCGCATGAACTCGGCAGTGGCATCGTCGTCCACCGGCCACAGGCTGAGCAGCGTATTCTTGTTGCCGGCAACGAACAGCGCATAGGGTAGACCCATCACGCTCTCGCCTACCTGCGTCCTGCCTACACCGGTATCGCAGGCACTGAGCACGGTGAGGTCGCTCTTCATGTCGTAAAGCGGCCACTCGCTGGCGGTCACGTAGCCGTCGATCTCCGGTGGGTTGCCTCGCTGGCTCAGCACCAGGCTGGATAGCTCTGGGTTCTGCGCCAGATAGCCATGCGCGCTGAACAACAGGTAGCGATAGTCCTTCAGCTTGCCGGCCTGATTGAGTTGCTGCAACCTACCTTCGCTGGCATCTGTTCCAAGATAGGTATCCACGCTGGCGCCGCCTCCTTTGGCTTTTCCCCTTCCGTCAAACACCGCACTGACCGCCTTTACCTCATTCGCTGTGCCTGGCAGGTTTTGCCAGACGAACTGGCTCATGGCGGTTTGCTCGGCGATTGCCTGCATGGGCGCGAGCGCATACCCCCGATCCGCAGAAGCACCGCTGCGCGTCGCGTATCCCCGTGTGCCGCCACGCCGAATACCGCGATTCTCCGCCCAGCCGCTGCCATACACCGCATTGCCCATGGCCAACAGCTCCTTCGGTCGCTCCAATGTGGCGTACTCCGCTTCGCGCTGTTTGAGCAGTGCAAACACGGCAAAGCTTTGCACCAGGGTGATGTTGCGCGTATGTACGAGGGTCTGCGTAGGCTGCCCGGCCGCGTCGAATACCTCGACCAGGGTGTCAAACGGAAGGAGCGCTAGGTCCTTGTCGGGGCTGATGATCCATCGCTTATACGGTCCAGCCACGGGCAGGATGGGCTTGATCAGGGTGTCGTGCCAGTAACGGTTGAGTACCTTTAGGGCATCGGCCACGTTGCTGGCGCCTTGAGGTGCAGGCTCTGCGGCAGCAGGCTTCCCGGCGACGAGCAGGTTTCTCGAGGTTGCAGGCGTCGCGCCCTGCGGTGTCGTTTCTCCCGGCGGTAGCCACTGGTAGCCGCCGTCTTTGAGTGCCGCCAGTTGACCTTGCGGGCCATCCTCCGTGCTGGGCGAAATCAGTTCGCGGTACGCGGCTACGGTTTTGGCGTGGTTCTTGATCTGGCCCAGATCCACCCATTTAGCTTCGCCACTTGCATCGAGCACAAAGGCCTGGGCCATGCCACTGGTATGAATGAGGTAGCTCACGAACACCTCACCACCACCGAGGAGTTGCTTTGCCTGACTGGCCGTAGCCGGCTTGAGGGAAGCGAGCTGGGCGTATTTCGGGTAACGGCTGTTCACGCTGGCCACCAGATGGAGATGATCGGCGCTATCGGCATCCAGTTGTTTTTGAAGGGCCAGCAATCCACCACTGTCCCGTGTGCCTTGAGCGCTGAGCTTGTCGATCTGCGTCTGCAACGCCTGGGCGCGGAATTCGCTGGCTTGCAGTTTCTGCTGCTTAGGTAGCGGCAAAGAGCGCAGGGCGACTTGCCCCTTGATACTGTCGGTGAGGGTGCGCGCCTTGGAGATGTCGCCGATATTGAACGCCTCACCAAAGCGTTTGGCTCTGGCGTACCACCTTGAATACCACTGATAGCGATCAGAATATTCGGCGAAAAGGCTTTGGCGTTGTTCGGGCGCGAATCCTGGTAAGGCGCGGAGCTTTTCTGCACCGGCGATCATGGTGGGAAGCATCTGCAGCACCTTGTCTTGCTGACCAAGGGCACCATAGGTGACGGCCAGGTTGTACATCGAGCTTAGCGTGCCAGGATGGTCTTCGCCGAGTTTGACGCGCTTTCGTTTCAGGGCATTTTCCTCCAGCGCCAGCCCCTTGTCATACTGGCCGAGGGCTTTGTAGCTATTGGCCAGATTGTTCATCGAGTTTAACGTGCTAGGGTGGTCCTCGCCGAGTTTGGCGCGCTTGAGTTTCAGGGTCTGTTCCCTCAGCGCCAGCGCTTTGTCTTGCTGGCCGAGGTCGCTGTAGATGTTGGCCAGGTTGCCCATCGAGGCTACCGTGCTGGGGTGGTCCTCGCCGAATTTGGCGCGCATGAGTTTCAGGGTTTGTTCCGACAGTGGTAGTGCTTTGTCTTGCTGGCCGAGAACATGGTAGGCGTCGGCCAGGTTGCCCATCGACGCTAGCGTGTCAGGATGGTCCTCGCCGAATTTGGTGCGACTAAGTTTCAGGATTTGTTCCCTTAGCGCCAACGCTTTGTCTTGCTGGCCGAGAACGCTGTAGATTTCAGCCAGGTTGACCATCGAGCCGAACGTAAAGGGGTGGTCCTCGCCGAGTTTGGCGCGCGTGAGTTTCAGGGCTTGTTCCCCCAGTGCCAGCGCCTTGTCATACTGGCCGATGGCGTTGTAGCTACTAACCAGGTTGCCCATCGACGCTAGCGTGTCAGGATGGTCCTCGCCGAGCTTGGCACGCCTGAGTTTCAGGACTCGTTCCCTTAGCGCCAACGCCTTGTCTTGCTGGCCGAGGGCGGCGTAGATGTCGGCCAGGTTGCCCATCGACGCTAGCGTGTCAGGATGGTCCTCGCCGAATTTGGTGCGACTGAGTTTCAGGGTTTGTTCCGTTAGCGCCAACACTTTTTCTTGCTGGCCGATAACGCGGTAGGTATCGGCTAGATTGCGCATCGACGCTAGCGTGTCAGGATGGTCCTCGCCGAGCTTGGCACGCCTGAGTTTCAGGGCTTGTTCGTCCAGCGCCAGCGCCTTGTCATACTGGCCGAGGGCGTTGTAGCTATTAGCCAGGTTGGCCATCGAGCTTACCGTGCTGGGGTGGTCCTCGCCGAACTTGGCACGCCTGAGTTCCAGGACTCGCTCCCTTAGCGCCAAAGCCTTGTCTTGCTGGCCGAAGTCGCTGTAGATGTTGGCCAGGTTGTTCATCGAGTCCAGAGTGTCAGGATGGTCCTCGCCGAGCTTGGCACGCTTGAGTCTCAGGACTTGTTCCATTAGCGCCAACGCCTTGTCATACTGGCCGAGGGCGTCGTAGATTTGGGATAGATCGCTCATCGACGCTAGCGTGTCAGGATGATCCTCGCCGAGTTCCCTGATATAGACCGCACTGGCCTGTTCCAAAAGTCGGGACGCTTCCGACTTTTGCCCTTGCTGGTAAGACTTAATACCCGCATTCAGTAATCGATCCCCTTCGGCGCTTACCTTAGACTGATTCGTTGTACTGCCAGTTTGTGACCACGCCATCTGCGGAACAGCAAGCCAGAACGCAGCACTGACGAGCAGGAAAGTGGCGAGCAGACCTGGGCGCAACTTGCGCGATTGGAGCGTCGGTACGTCGTGCATGGGGATTCTCCGCAACGGTTGGAGATGAACGCCTTTTCGGTAGAGGCCGTTCAAGCGCCACGCAAAATCAAGATACCAAGTCTCGAATCCTATTCTCGGAGTACAAACAGCACAAGAAGTGCTGTGTCCCAAAGGCGAAAATCAGCACGCAGTAATTCTCAATATGCCATCTCGGCGTTCAGGTCCGCTTTTGGCCGGTATCAGCAATTCTTTTATCGTCAGGCACCGATAAACCCCGGCAACTTGGCAGCCTTCGCATCAAAGGTAGCGGTGGCTGAGCATCCCAATCGTTTGTTCCTGGCGCCGATCAGGCAATCTGCAAAGCCAACCGATCTTTCCTTCCAGACAAATAAAGCCTCCTCTATCGCCGGCTCGTCTTCGAATTGAACATCGGTTGCATCCAGAAGCCCGGAAATCGTTCCGATGATTTCCGCCTTCTGAAAACCGTACCGGCTGCGCAATACCCACTCGGTTTCCAAGAGAACCAGTTGGCTCACGAAAACACGCCTTCCCGCTGCCACTTCCCTCTTGAGCAGGCGGCGCGCCTTCTCAAACTGGGACTCGTCATCCCGAACCAGGAACCGAACGAGAACGTTGGTGTCAATGCCGAGCATCAGATCGATAGCTGCTCAAGAGGCACGGGCTTCCGGCCCTTCCTGTGCAGCGCGCCGCCAAGCTCGGTGACGCTCTTGCTCTTCACTCGCATTACTACAGTAGCATCAGGCATTAACGTGAAGGTCATCCGATCCCCAGGCTTCATGCCAAGACCATCCCTTATTTCCTTGGGAATTGTTGTTTGACCCTTGCTGGTAAGCGTGGCATCCGTTGGCATCTCAATCTCCTTTTGTCCTTACTTATCGCATTATAGTAAGGCCCCCAGGGAAAGGCAAACAAGCCCGGCACTCAGGCTTCGGTGCAGATTTGCAAACAGTCGGTTCCATGACTCGAAACCCGGTCTCAGCCGGCAACGTAGACCGCCAGTACCGCCACAAAGACCACAAACTCCAGCAGCGTGGTCCAGATGATCAGGCGCGCCACACGCCGCTGACGGGGCGGCATGCCCAGCCAGAAGCGCTCGACGAGCCAGCGGTAGCCGGGCCAATTTCCCCAGCGCGCGTGGTGCAGCAGATGCGCGCGCAGCGCCGCGGCCCATGGCACCAAGCTGCGGTCGACTTCCGCCAGACGCCGCTCGCGCTCGGCCTCCGCCGGCGTGTCATAGACCTCGGTGATGGTCAGTACCGAGCCGCCGGGGTCTCTGTCCAATGCCGGCGCGATCTCGAAATGCGTCTCGCGCTTTATCCCTGAATCATAGCGAAGCACGAAGCCGCGGCCGTCTTTTCGGGCCGCATAGCAGGCGCCGGTGGCGAAGGCCTGGTGATTGGAGTCGTTGCGCCCGGCCAGCTCCAGCCGCCCGCCCGGCATCTGCTCCAGGCGTTCGAATTCCAGGCAGGGATTGACCCGCAACAGCACCTTGACGTCGCACAGCATATCCTGCAAGGCCTGCGGCGCCAGCGTCAGACTCAGGCTCACCCAGGCGGCATCGTCCGCGCTGGCGCTCAGTTCTTCCGCCATGCCGGTGCGGCGGCCGCCTTCATCGCGCAATGGACAGCGTGCAATTCAGCCCGCGCACCAGGGTTTCCAGTTTCACGCGCGATCGATAGCCGGGCTCGCCCCTGGCACGCGGCGGCCCGATCAGCACCAGATCGGCAGCAACTTCCCGCGCCATATCGACGATGCACGTGGCAGGATCGCCGAATCTGACCAGCACCCGATAAGACAGACCACGCTCGCTGCAACGCGCCTGCAGCACCTTGATCTGCTCAGCATTTTCCTGGTCGAGCTGACTTTCGAGATACCGTGCAAACGTGTCGCGCGTGGAAGCATTGTTGAGCCAGTCGTCGCCCTGCATGCCGTCCCAGAAGTCGGGAACCACCAGACCATGAACGATGGATGTCGTACCGGCGACCGCAAGCTCGAAGGCCAGCGCTTCGGCACGCGCCGCACCGGGTGTCCCATGATGGGCCAGAAGGAGCGTTTTCAGAGGCTTCAAGGCGTTAGCGCCCAGCCCGCCGGGCAGGGCGCGGCACTTACTTGCCGACGATCAGCAGGACGCCGATGGCGATGGCGAATGCCAGCACGAGGGCGCTGAGATCTTCCATCCGGTCGCTGCGGAAGATGGTGATCTGGGTG
>CAJBIL010000368.1 GCA_903953145.1 uncultured beta proteobacterium | reverse complement strand
GTGTGCCTGATGCGGAAGGAAAGTGACCTATCTGAACTCAGGTTCAGGATGCCGGCCTGACGGCACTCGCGGGGACCAAACAAAACAGCGCGGAAAGTTTCTTTCCGCGCTGTTTTCCTTTGTGCGAAGCGTTTGTCGAACTATCGAAATGTGCTTTGAATGGTGGCTGATAAGCCGCCTTAAAACCTGATTGGGGTGGGATGTGAGTTGGTGGTTGGCGTATGTCGGGCTTGGTTTATTCACTGGCTTTTTTGCCGGGATGCTGGGTATTGGCGGTGGCCTGGTGATGGTGCCGGCATTAACCATGATGTTCGCCGCACAAGCGGGCTTTCCGCCAGCGGAAGTGCTGCATCTGGCCTTGGGCACCTCGATGGCAACAATCTTATTCACTTCACTGTCAAGCCTGCGCGCGCATCATAAGCATGGCGCTGTATTATGGCCAGTGGTGTACCAGATCACCCCCGGTATTCTGTTGGGCACTTTGCTCGGTACGCTTTTCGCATCCAACGTCCCGGCCAGGCCACTCGCAATATTCTTTACGTTATTTGTCTGCTTCGTTGCCGTACAAATGATCCTGAATTTCAAGCCGAAGCCATCGCGTGATTTGCCGGGTGCCGGCGGCGTATTTGCGGTTGGCAGCGGTATTGGTGCCGTATCGGCTTTGGTCGCGATTGGTGGCGGATCTTTAACCGTGCCTTTTCTGACCTGGTGCAACGTGCGCGTGCAAAATGCGATTGGTACTTCGGCTGCCGTAGGTTTCCCGATTGCTGCTGGCGGCTCTCTGGGCTACATCTTTAATGGCTGGGGCCATTCGGAACTGCCTGCCTGGAGCCTTGGCTATATTTATTTACCGGCTTTTGCCTGGCTGGTGCCGTCGAGCATGCTGTGTGCCCCACTCGGCGCAAGACTGGCGCATCGCTTGCCAGTTGCTACACTCAAGCGAATTTTTGCGGGTGTCTTGATCGCACTGGCTGCAAAGATGGTCTGGAATCTATTTGCCTGATCGGGCGGGTTTAAGTTCAGTGCCAACGCAGCGTTGCTTCGGTAAATCAGCATGAGAAGCTACCGGCCGTGGAATTCCGGTTTTCGCTTTTGCAGAAAAGCGGCAAGGCCTTCCCGGTAATCGTCGGTATCGAGAAATGCAAATGAAGCGCGCAACTCTTCGTCGGCCAGGGGCTTGGAATTTTCTAACCGGCGCACCCATTGCTTGTGCCAACCCGCGACCAGAGGCGCGCCGGCACAGATCCGCTGCGCAGTAGATTGGGCTTCATCAAGCACGGCGTTGTCGGCAACGATTCGCGTTATCAGCCCTTTGGCAAATGCTTCAGCCGCACTGAATATTCGGCCTTCGAGAAGCATTTCCAGCAGTGTCGGAGCCCCCGCCAGGCGCAACAAGCCGGCCATTTCTGCCGGGTACATGGAAAACCCGAGTTTGTTGATCGGCGCACCGAAACGCGACGACTGACCGCAGATGCGTAAATCGCACTGACCTGCAATTTCCAGACCGCCGCCAATGCAAGCCCCGTGGATCAGGGCAATTGTCGGGTGGCGACAATCCGCGATTGATTGCAACGCAGCACCAACCTCTCGGTGATACGCCATGGCGCGCTCAACCGTATCGCGCTGCGTAAGAAATTCCTCGAGATCACCGCCCGCAGCAAAGGCCTCTTCACCTTCACCGCGCAGGATGACGCAACGAATATCATTATCAGCCGAGACTAATGCCAGGGTCGAGGCGAGGCCTTTCCACATGGCAAGATCGACCGCATTGAGTTTGCCAGGGTTGCTGAGCGTAATCGTGGCAATGGCGCCATCACGCGCACAAAGAACGGTGCCCGCCACGTTTAGCCGGGAAAGTGAAGCTGGCTTTTGGCCAGTGCCTGTCGTCCGGCCAGCATATGGTCATGCATCGCATTCTGCGCCAGCAAAGGGTCGCGGGCTTTGATTGCGGCGATGATGGCGCGGTGTTCAAGTAAAGACTGTTGCAGGCGACCATCAATGGTCAGCGAAAACAAACGCGTCAGTTTGAGTACTTTGCGGAGATCCTGAATGACCTGTTGCAACCAGCGGTTGCCCGAGATTTCCTGAATGCGGTTATGAAACTCCTGATTCGCCTCAAAGAAGCGGTCAATCTGATTGCTCTGCGCAAAGCGCTCCAACTCGTTATGAATGGCTTCAAGCTTCAGGATGTCTTCCGTTTTGGCCTTGGCTGTCGCTTCAAGCGCACAACGGCCTTCAAGCATGGCCATCAGCGGGAAAATGTCGTCCAGATCTTTCTCGGAAATTTCGGTGACGTAGCATCCACGCCGTGGCTTGAGCGTTACAAGCCCTTCTGACGCCAGAACTTTCAGCGCCTCGCGAAGCGGCGTGCGACTGATGCCGTAGTCGACTGCCAGCGCCTGCTCGTCAATCCATGTGCCTGGCGGTAATTCGTGCGCGAAAATACGCTGTCGCAGGCGCTCGGCAACTTCCTGATAGAGGGCGGTCTGGGCGATACGGCTCGGCATCATCATTTTTTCAATTGAAAAGACAGAGAACCCTTGTAGCTGAATATCACGCTGTCGACAAGAGCGTTGCATTCATAATTATGGATAAAGTATTATACGATCTTTCAGGCAGCGCACAATTCGACGCTCAAGATGACGCGTCTCCCCGGTTTCTGGCATTATCCGGCGGGAGTGCCGCCCTAATATATCGGTTTCGTGAAAGGTTTCGCCATGTCCAATGCGAACAATCCTGCCTCGCTTGATTCCTCCAACCTCGACGTCTGGCAAAAAGCAGCCGCCAAGTCTGCGCCCGGCGGCAATCTCGAGGCGCTGAACTGGGTGACGCCGGAAGGCATTGTCGTCAAGCCGCTTTATACGAAGCAGGATGTCATCGATCTGCCGCATGCCGATACGCTACCGGGCTTTGCTCCTTTTACGCGCGGCCCGCAGGCCACCATGTACACCGCCCGCCCCTGGACCATCCGCCAATACGCAGGTTTCTCGACCGCTGAAGCCTCCAACGCTTTTTATCGCAAGGCGCTTGCCGCCGGCGGTCAGGGCGTCTCGGTGGCCTTCGATCTGGCCACGCACCGTGGTTACGATTCCGACCATCCGCGTGTCACTGGCGACGTTGGCAAGGCCGGCGTGGCGATTGATTCGGTCGAGGACATGAAGATTCTGTTTGACAGCATTCCGCTCGATAAAGTGTCAGTGTCGATGACGATGAATGGTGCCGTGCTGCCGATTCTGGCCGGCTATATCGTCGCCGCCGAAGAGCAGGGCGTCTCGCAGGAGCAGCTATCAGGGACCATCCAGAACGACATCCTCAAGGAGTTCATGGTTCGCAACACCTATATCTACCCGCCGAAACCGTCGATGAAGATCATCTCCGACATCTTCGGCTATACGGCAAGCCACATGCCGAAGTTCAACTCGATTTCGATTTCCGGTTATCACATCCAGGAAGCCGGCGCCAATCAGGCCATCGAGCTGGCCTTCACGCTGGCCGACGGTATGGAATACGTGCGTACCGGCATTGCTTCGGGGCTGGATGTGGATGCCTTTGCCGGTCGCCTGTCGTTCTTCTGGGCGGTGGGTATGAACTTCTATCTGGAAGTCGCCAAGATGCGCGCCGGTCGTTTGCTCTGGAGCCGCATCATGAGCAAGTTCGAGCCGAAGAGCGCCAAGTCGCTGATGCTGCGCACGCACAGCCAGACCTCGGGCTGGTCGCTCACCGAGCAGGACCCGT
>CAJBIL010000367.1 GCA_903953145.1 uncultured beta proteobacterium | reverse complement strand
TTTGAAAGGCTACGCCATTGGATCCAAAGGTGAAGCCGGCGGGCGCGCCACAATCTCCGTACGGCGTAATCCCACCCCTGCTGCCAGCAGCGTTCATAACGAAAAGCTGCGCCGAACACGACTTGCTGCGGCCGATTACAAAAACATAGTGGGTACCGTCGTAGCTCTTATGCGCCGCCAGGACATCAGCGATCACTACATCTTTAGGTAGGTCCAGTCCTTGTTTGCCGGGAATTGCGACCATAAGAGCACGTGAGTCTGTGCTTGGGCGTACAAAGTATTGAGAGTCGGTGCTTGTTCCGGTTAGCTGCAAACGCATTTGAACCCTATCCAAATACGCGACCAGAGCACCTTTAACCTCTTCTTTCGACAGCTTTTTATCCATAGACCGCCACAAGTCAATAAGCATCACGAACTGTTCGTCCGATTTTTGTGCTTCAAGTGCCCAGGCATGAGGGCCACCGCCTATGGGTTGCTCGCATTCCGCATACGCGCGGAATGCTGACTGTCCTCCACCCATGGCTCTTGTTGGCAAAGGTTTGAAGTCGACGGGAGTCGAGCAAAATGATTGCCACCGATCTTTGGTTAGCTGATCAACTAGGGTAGCAATGTTGTCATGAGCAGACTTCTGGTCACTTGGAGTCTTGCCGAAAACACCCGCGAGAATGCGTCCTTCGATCTTCTCAGGCGATGCCGGGTACAGCACCACAATGCGAGGGTTGTCAGATTGATGCTTATCTTCCAACTGACTATCGCTTGGAAGAAAAACTGAGACGCTACTCGAGCCCAACTGAAATCGCTTAAAAGTACCTGAAGCGCCAAAGCTGGTCGAGGTTAGAACACATGTAAGCACCAATGCGGCTATGCGGAATAGTTTCATCCTGTTGCTTTCGTCGATTAGATGCGCTGCAACTCGTGGGCAATAGTCGGTTTGTCGATTGCTGTCAAAGAGGGCGCCTGGATCTGGGCTGTCGAGAGAGGATTTTTCCTGCCTCAACCACGATGTCTTCCTCTTTTTCGTAAGAAGACTCATATCCCATGTGAACGTATCTTTTCGTTGTTCCGCTAACGACTCTCATCGTACCGGTGACCCATTTTGCTTCCACCGGCCCGGGCTTCTCAAACAGGTCCTCAATACAGACTGCCCTTTCACTACCTCCGCTGACAGACGTCGCGATACCATGTATTCCAACAAGAAATAGTGAGCCTTGAGCAATTTCCCAATTTGCCGTGTATCCCCGCCAGTTAGCGCTGCTTCGCATGGTAAAACGCCATTGGGTTATGCCCGGCCACAACGCCAGAGGCTCACATGCCAGATAGGAGCGGTGCTCCCCATCTATTAGTAGATCCATGACCTGATGTGTCATTGCCAATTTTCTTTCACAAATTAGCGGGGATACCAACTAGGCGAAAATCAAGCGGCTCCAAATTCGAGTCTGAAATTCGCCGCGTGGTCTAGTCGCAGCAGCACCCTACCTCGCTAGCGTACGGTTCATCTCCTTAACCACATCCCCGAACCCTTTCGCATCCTTTGGGTTGGCCTCCATGCGTAGTTGAAGCAGGTCGAGCTTTGCCCGCGTGTAGTCCACAGATGCCGCCTTCTCGATCCAGCGCCTCGATTCGACGATGTTGCGGTCGACGCCGTGGCCGGCGTAATACATCTCGCCCAGTTCCACCTGCGCCACCGGGAACCCGGCGTCCGCCGCCTTGCGCAGCCAGTCCAGCGCCTTGAGGTTGGTGGCGTTGTAGCGCGTAACCTTGCCCGTCGACGGATCGACAGCCTTGTCTACGCCCTCCTTATAGGCCAGCCCCAACGTGGTCTGATGCACCACGCTGCCACCGCTCGCCTGGTGTTCGAGCCGGGGGATCTCGTCGGCGGTGAGGCGCTTCACCCGCTGCTGGATTTCCCGGTCGAGCTGGTTCCACTCGGTGTTGCTGAGATTGTGGAACCATTGCACCGGTGTTGCCGCAGTCTCCACGCCGCGCCGCGCCTGTGCGTCGCGTCTTCCCGCGTCGGCCATCTGCAATGGCTTGCCGGCGACGACAGTCACACCCTCGGGCGGCAGGAAGAAATACTTGTCGGTAAGCGAGGTTTCATACCAAGGAATCTGGTCATCCAGCGTGCGCTTGCGCACCAGGCCTGCAACCTTCTCGAAAATCTCACGGATTTCCAACTTTGGTTCGACCATTACGCCCGCCAGAGTGGATGTATAGATACTGTTGGCTTCCTTGCCGTCAGCGGCTAATTGCCCCGGCGCCGTCGAGAAAGCGACCAGCGTGCCGCGCGGAGCCTGGA
>CAJBIL010000366.1 GCA_903953145.1 uncultured beta proteobacterium | reverse complement strand
GCGCCATCGCCGAAGGTCGGCTTGGTGGCCCCCATCAGCGTGAAGTTCGCGGTGCCGGTTGCCGGCAGGCTCGGCGACAGCTTGCCGATAACATAATGGAAACCCTCCTCGGCGCCGATAACCGTGTTGGAAGGTGGCCCACCTGTTCCCAGCAACTGCGACGTACCGTTGGTCCAGCGCCCCCAGGTAATCAGCGCATCGCCGCCGAGTTCAGCGCCTTGAGCCGTGTTATTGACGTAGGTGTCGGTTCCGGTTTTGGTGTAGCTGGTGATCAGGCCTGTCGTGCTGTCCTGGGTTACCGCAGTGACATTGGTTGATTGGCCGTCGTTATAGACCATCGCCAAGGGCATGGACGACGTGTTGAGGGACGCTGTAAAAGCCCCACCGCCACCGCCACCGCCACCGCCCGGTGCGCCCACATCGAGCGAAGAGAGCGCAAAGACCGCGTTGCCGGCGAATTCGTCGGGCATGGCGGTTTCGGCAGGGGCGAATCTGCCTTGACTCCAGTAGGTCAGTCCGGCTCGCTCTGCCGCAGGCCCAGCAAAAAAGCCCTCGACGCTTACAGTAAAGGGAGCCGGCTCCCCTTGGGGATTGCCGGCACTCCTACGCCAGTTCACTGGAATCCCAACCCCGGCAAAAGTTGCTGCGCCGGGCCGGATGGTGACCTCAGAAGACACCGTGTTTTCTATGCCGCCAGTCGTTTGAATGCGCCATGTGTCTACAATATCTCCAATAAGATTAAAATCGAGCCCGACCTTCGGTGCTACCGTACCCCATGTGACGCTCAGTCGACCGAACGGCACACTCGTAAACCCGTAACTCGGCTCGGCCCCAATCATGGAATAGACTGCGACGCCCTGTTGCGGCAACACCGGAGTCGGTATGCCTAACACGTAATAAAACGAGCGTTTATAGGCACCAACCTCAAACTGTCCGGCATAAGTATCTGGTCCACCGACGTAAACCAAACGATCGCGCGAGCCCAAGGCCGCTTCGACGTTAAACCAGCTGCCCCAACTGATGATCGGATCAAGCCCTGCATTGCCGACATAGCGCTGTTCAACCTCGACTCCCGGAATATTCACGTCAAAGAATCCCGGGGCGGGAGTCGGATGGGACCGGCTGAGGGACCCGTCCATCGTGAAGGTCCTGAGCAGCGGGCCAAAGAATAGCGCCTTGCCCGGGCCATGAATGCCACCACGAAGGTCGCGCTGAGCATAGGCGAGATGCAGTCCATCGATCGTGGCGTCAGCCCCTTCGGCAGCTGCGGCGCCGTCGGCCCGCGGCCTGAACTCTGAGCCTTTATCAGTTGTGAGGAGATAATACGGAGTCCCGCAACCGCTCAGCAGCGCCAAGAATCCAATAATGCCGAAAAGATGGAAAAGTTGCCTCATCGCAAGCTCCTAGAACTGATAGCGCAGCGTTGCGGTTACCCGGCTCGACAAGCAGACCGATTTCAGCGCGGGACTGATCTATGGGCTGAACAAGGAGTGGTCATTTACGCCGGTGATCAGTTACACCGATACTTGCTCGTCGCTGGAGGTGTTCAAGTACCAGCGGACAGCGGTAACCGCAACGCTGCGCTATCAGTTCTAGGAGCTTGCGATGAAGCAACTTTTTCATCTTGTCGGCATTGTGGGAATCCTGGTGCTGCTGAGCGGTTGCGGGACTCCGTATTATCTCCTCACAACTGATAAAGGCTCAGAGTTCAGGCCGCGGGCCGACGG
>CAJBIL010000365.1 GCA_903953145.1 uncultured beta proteobacterium | reverse complement strand
GGAAACTGGTGTCGAGATAGATCATTCGGCATCCCGCAGTTGGCCTATCCTGTTCGCGCTCGGCTCTGTCCACGGGGGTACTGTCTCGCGAAAGGCGGCCAGGCGTGTGAGGGGTATCGCCTGTTTTGGTTTTTCCGGAGGCGATACTCGGGCCACTGCGCGGCCGTGCCGGGTGATGACGATTTCCTCTCCTGCTTCTACGCTGTTAAGCAATTCGCTGAGATGGGTTTTTGCTTCGGCCAAACTTACGGTGCGCACGACGTGCTCCAGTATATGACTACTAAATTAGTCATAATACATTCGTTTTGACGGGTGCGCAATCGTTATCGCCGTCCCGCCAGCGCCGACTTTTTAACGCCCTCTGAAATTGGCGCCGCTTCCTGCCGGAATTGCATCACTCGCTGGTGGTGGAGATTGATGACATACATAAGGCATTGCGGGATCCGCCCCGAACCACTCGTGCGAAAGAAGGTGTTGGCGAATAGACTGATTTACCGGAAACTCATGAGAATGTAGTGCCGTAAAATATCTCTGTCATCCAAGAGCGCTTACCCCAACACGCAGATGTCCCTCTCACTGAAATCGCTGCCACAAACGGAATCGGACCACCTTTACGTTCTGTTCAATAACGGGCGCTATTCCGACCTGGAACGCCGTACACGCGAACTCATTGAACAGTACCCGGATTCCGGGGTAGCCTGGAAGGCGTTGGGAGCCTCCCTCCAAATGCAAGGAAAAGAGGCGCTACTGGCTTTGAAGCAGGCGGCCGAGATGTTGCCTGACGATGCGGCGGCGCAGTCCAATCTGGGTAGGGAACTGCGCAGTCTTGGGGAACTCGATGCCGCCGCGATGCGCTTCCGTCGGGCGCTGGCGGCCAAACCCGATTTTGCGGATGCGCACAATAACCTCGGCGCCGTGCTGCAAGACCTCGGGCAATTGGATGAGGCAGTCACGTGCTATCGCCGGGCGGTAGAGATCAACCCCGATTTTGTTGATGCGCACGCCAACCTCGGCAGAACCTTGCTGGACCTCGGGCAACTGCATGATGCGGAAGCGAGTTTCCGCAGAGCGATTGAAATCAATCCCGAACTGGTAGTGGCGCATAACAGGCTTGGCGTTGTTTTGCGGCACCTCGGGCAGCTCGATGCCGCAGCGGCGAGCCATCGCCGTGCGCTCGAGATCGACCCCGATCACGCTGCGGCGCATAACAATCTCGGTATTGTGTTGCAGGGCCTCGGGCAATTCGATGCTGCAATGGCGAGCTATCGGCGCGCGCTGGAAATCGACCCGGATATCGCATCACCGCACATTAACATGGGATGTGTGCTGGAAGATCTTTGGCGACTTGACGATGCCGTGGCAAGTTTCCGCCGGGCGCTAGAAATAGATGCGGATTCCATCGCCGTGCGCAGCAGTTTGTTGAGCCTGCAACACTACATGGTCGGTGTTCCTGCGGCGAATTTGTTGGCTGAGGCGCGGCAATTTGGCGATCTGGTGGCGCAGCAAGCCTTTGCCTATACCGACTGGGCCAATAGTCCCGAGCCTCAGCGCTGCCTGCGCATCGGCATGGTGTCCCCGGATTTTCACCATCACCCGGTGGGCCACTTTTTAGAAAGCATACTGATGGCATTGGCGTCAAACGCCGCCGGCCGCCTCGAACTTGTTGCATACGCGACCAATACCCATAGCGACGCGGTGACCGAGCGGATCAAATCCAGTTGCCACGCCTGGCATTCGGCAATCGGACTCTCCGACGAAAGCCTGGCCCGGCAGATACGCGATGACGGCATTGATATTCTGATCGACCTCTCGGGGCATACGGTGCATAACCGTCTGTCGCTCTTCGCATGGAAGCCGGCGCCGGTGCAGGTTAGCTGGCTGGGCTATTTC
>CAJBIL010000364.1 GCA_903953145.1 uncultured beta proteobacterium | reverse complement strand
ATCAACCGCTTCGAGGCGATGCTGGTCAATGAAGGCGCGCTGGTGCTCAAGTTCTGGTTCCATCTCTCGAAAGACGGGCAGCGCACGCGCTTGAAAGCGATGGAGAAAGACCCGCTGACCGCCTGGCGCGTCACCAAAGCGAGCTGGGATCGTCTGAAAACCTACGACCAGTTGCAGGAAGCCGCCGGCCATGTATTGCGCATGACCAACACGCCGTGGGCGCCGTGGATTGTGGTCGAAGGGACCGACGACCGCTATCGCTCGCTGACTGTCGGCAAGATCGTGCTTGATGCGCTGCAAAAGCGCCTCGCCGACAAGCGCGACCAGAACTTCCCGGTCGCGCCGCCGCTGGCGCCGAAGATCGATACGCTCGATGTGCTGACCGCGCTTGATCTGACGCAAAAGCTCGAACGCAAGGCCTACGACACGCAGCTTGCCAAGTGGCAAGGCCGCCTGTCGGAGTTGGTGCGCCATCCTGAATTCAAAAAGCGCTCACTGATTGTCGCTTTTGAAGGCTCGGATGCGGCAGGCAAGGGCGGCAGCATCCGGCGCATTACGGCGGCGATTGATGCGCGCCAGTACCAGATCGTGCCGGTTGCCGCGCCGACCGAAGAAGAGCGCGCACAGCCCTATCTCTGGCGTTTCTGGCGGCATATGCCACGCACCGGCCGGGTCTCGATTTTTGACCGTACCTGGTACGGCCGCGTACTCGTTGAACGTGTCGAAGGGTTTTGTGCCGAGGCTGACTGGCTGCGCGCCTACACCGAGATCAATGACTTCGAGCATGAGCTGGAAGAAGCCGGCACCATTGTCATCAAGTTCTGGTTGCAGATCAGCGACAAGGAGCAATTGCGCCGCTTCAAGGAGCGCGAGAAGATCGAATTCAAGCGCTTCAAGATCACCGAAGAAGACTGGCGCAATCGCGAAAAGGGCGAGGCCTATCACACTGCTGTTTGCGACATGATCGACCGCACCAGTACCGGGCAGGCGCCGTGGACGATTGTCGAAGCCAACGATAAGAATTTCGCCCGGGTGAAAATCCTGCAAACGATTTGTGAGCGCCTGGAAAAAGCCTTGAACGTTGAGGATGTATCCAAAGCACCGGCGAAGAGCAAACCGAAGAAAAAATCCAAGGATTGACCCGTGATGTCCGAAGCGCTCAGCTCTGCTCATTTTGTCTCGTTGTTCCGGTCGGTTGCGCCCTACGTCAATTTATTTCGAGGCAAGACTTTCGTCATTGCCTTTGGCGGCAAGGCGATTTCCGGGCCATTGGCGCGGACGCTGGCTTACGACGTCAATTTGCTGGCTGCGTTGGGCGTGCGTCTGGTGCTGGTGCACGGCGCACGGCCGCAGATCGAGGAGGAGTTGCGTGAAAAAGGCCTCGATTCGGTCTATCACGGGCGTTACCGGGTCACCGATGCGGCAACGCTCGATTGCGTGATCGACGCCGTTGGCAGCGTCTATCTTGAAATCGACGCGTTGCTCTCGCAGGGCTTGCCCGATACGCCGATGGCCAATAGTACGATCCGCGTTGTTGCCGGCAACTTCATTACCGCCAAACCGGTCGGCGTGCTCGATGGCGTTGATATGCAGTACGCCGGGCATGTGCGCAAGATTGATGCCGAGGGTATTCGTGCCCAGCTGGGCATTGGCAACATCGTTTTGTTGTCGTGTATCGGATCAAGCCCGACCGGCGAGATTTTTAATCTGGCAATGGAAGAAGTCGCCGAGTCTGCCGCCACCGCGATCGGCGCCGACAAGCTGATCTTCCTGACCGATAGCCGGGGCGCCACCGATATTGACGGTGCCTTGCTCGACGAGCTGACGGCCGATGCGGCCGAACGCCTGATCACCCTGGGCGAATGGTTGTCGCCTGATCTCAAGCGTTACCTGCCCTGTGCCGTCAGGGCCAGCCGTTCAGGTGTTGGCCGGGTGCACCTGATCGGCTATGACGAAGACGGTACCCTGTTGCGCGAACTTTTCTCGCGGGATGGCGTCGGTACCATCATCACGCGTGAGTCGCTTGAAAAATTGCGTGATGCCCGTCCCGATGACATCAGCGGTCTGGTCGCACTGATCGAGCCGCTGGAAGAAGAAGGTGCGCTGGTGCGCCGCTCGCGTGAGCTGCTGGAGCGTGAAATCACGCGCTTCTCGGTAGTCGAACACGACGGCATGATTGTCGGTTGCGCGGCGCTTTATCCCTACGGCGAGGA
Organism: uncultured beta proteobacterium; assembly: GCA_903953145.1. GTDB lineage: Bacteria > Pseudomonadota > Gammaproteobacteria > Burkholderiales > Rhodocyclaceae > CAJBIL01. The sequence continues at coordinate 7,246 of CAJBIL010000364.1, read as the reverse complement.
TCAGGCCGAGTTGGCCTGCATGGCGGTGCATCCGCATTTCCGGCGCTGGGGATACGGTGAGTTGCTGATGAAGCGTATTGAGGCGCGGGCCAGGGCGGCCGGTATCAAGCGCCTGTTTGTGCTAACAACGCTGACCTCGCACTGGTTCAAGGAGCGCGGTTTTGCCGAGCGGCCGATTGAAGATCTGCCGGCTGAAAAACGGCTGCTTTACAACCTGCAACGTCGTTCCAAGGTGCTGATGAAGCAGGTGTGATTTTTACGGCAAGTGTGCGCGCTATAATCGGCGCGCTGTTGGTTAATGTGGCAATGTGGCTTACCGATTACGGAGTGAATTTCATGGCAAGAATGGTTAATTGCATCAAACTCGGTCGTGAGGCCGAAGCACTCGATTTTCCACCTTATCCGGGTGAAATCGGCAAACGTATTTATGAAAGCGTGTCGAAGGAAGCCTGGCAACAGTGGATTCGCCAGCAGACGATGATCATCAACGAAAATCGCCTGAACCTTGCCGACGCAGCGCATCGCAAGTATCTTGCCGAGCAGGTTGAAAAGCACTTCTTTGGCGAAGGCTCCGATCAGGTGCAAGGCTACGTACCGCCCAAACCCTGATTTGCCAGTCGCCTGAAAACAAAAAGCCGCTCGATCAACCGGGCGGCTTTTTTATTAACGAAAAATCAGCAATGATCAGTAAAAGTTAGCCACGGGCGATTTTTTGTGCGATCTCGCTCGGTGTCGAGTGCCGGACATTCTGCCCATTCACCATGTAAATCACATACTCGGCAATATTCTTCGTGTGGTCACCAACGCGCTCGATGGCCTTGGCAATGCCCATGATGTCAAGCGAATGCGTGATCGTGCGCGGGTCTTCCATCATGTAGGTAATCAACTGGCGCACCAGCGCGTGGTACTCGGTGTTGACCGTTTCATCCAGCCGCAATACCTCGGCCGCGGTGGTGACATCGAGGCGGGCAAAGGCATCCAGCGAGCCGCGCAGCATTCTGAGCGACAAGTCGGAAATATGGCTCAATTCCACATCCGGGATACTCGCTGCGTTCTGCGTGTGCAGCACCGTGCCAAGACGAGCGATCTTGCGTGCCTTGTCGCCAATGCGCTCGAGATCTGAAGTGCTTTTCAGCACCGTGATGATCATGCGTAAATCAATCGCCGTTGGCTGGCGTTTGGCGATCACCTGATTGCAGGCGGCGTCGAGTTCGATTTCCAGTTGATTAACGCGGTTGTCGTCACGAATAACGGCTTCGAGCAAGGGCAGGTCACCTTCCGTCAGCCCGGTCATCGCTTTACGAACTTGCTGTTCGACCAGCCCGCCCATTTGCAGCACTCGCGTGCGCAGATTCTCAAGTTCAAGATCGAAGTTTTTTGAGGTGTGTTCGTTCACGCGGTGTGCTCCAGAATCGTTTGCGTTGTTGGTCAGCAGGATAGCTTAGCCGGACAAGGTTACAGCAATGTTTCAGTCAGCATTAAATTGTGGCATCAGTACGTCAGCACATCAGTCGATTAGTCAGCGCAGAGCGTCTGAACCCCGGTTGCCGTACCAAGCAGACAAATACTGGCCGGGCGGCAGGCAAACAGCCCGTTACTGACAACGCCGGTGATCTGGTTGATCTGTGTTTCCAGGCCGACCGGGTCGACAATCTGAAGCCCTCGCAGGTCAAGAATCAGGTTGCCGTTGTCGGTCACGAAGCCCTCACGCAACACCGGCGTGCCACCCAGCCTGGCCAGTTCGCGGGCGACGTAGGCACTCGCCATCGGGATCACTTCAACCGGTAGCGGGAAGTTGCCGAGCACCGGTACCAGCTTCGAGCCATCCGCGATGCAGATGAATTTTTTGGCGACTGCCGCGACGATTTTCTCGCGTGTCAGCGCACCGCCGCCGCCTTTGATCATGTGCATCTCGACGTTGATCTCATCCGCGCCATCGACATAAACGGGGAGGTCGATAACATCATTCAAGTCAAAAACCTTGATGCCGTGCGCTTCAAGTCGTTTTCTGGTGGCTTCCGAACTGGCCACGGCGCCTTTGATCCGGTGCTTGATGCCGGCCAGTGCGTCGATAAAGCAGTTTGCCGTCGAGCCGGTGCCAACGCCGACGATTTCACCGTCAATCACATAGTCGAGCGCGGCGCGGCCGACAGCTTGTTTGAGTTCGTCCTGGGTCATGGGTTTGCTTGGTCTGAGGTTTGAAATGAGCCGCTATTTTAGCGAAGTACGCGCAACTCTGGCACGGCCAGCGTCGGCTCTACTTATAGTGCCGCCACCATTTGCTCGTAGCTTTGCCCTTGCGCGCCAAGATGCCGTCGAAGGACAGCCAGCCCCGCCGCGATGGCATCACGGGTTTCGACAGCCTGCTCGGCAGCCAGCATTTCGGCATAGAGCGCACTTGCCGCAGCAACGGCCGAGCGACGCGGCTGGCGTCGTACCGAGCGATAACCAATCACCCCGCCATCTTTGTCGTACTCAGGCTGGATTTGCGAGAAAACCCAGTAATAGCCGCCATCCTTGCTCATGTTCTTGATATAGCCCATGAAGTCTTCACCTGCTTGCAGGGTGTCCCACGCCAGCCAGAACACCGCGCGCGGCATATCCGGGTGGCGAAGAATATTGTGCTGGCTGCCCAGCAGCTCCGTCCGGCTGTAGCCTGAATACGCAACCAGAACGTCGTTTACCGAGGTAATCCGGCCGCTTGGGGTGGTCGTCGAGACGATATATTCGCCCTCGGCCAGTTCGCGCTCCAGCGCAGAGGGGGTGATGTGGTGCGATTTCATTAGATGTCCCAGGAAGAGGTATTCATGGCGATGGCGCGCAGCACGGTTGCCTTGTAGTCGTCGGAAATCGGCAGCGGCGCAACCAGCGACTCATGGCTGGCGCCGGGCAGTAAATTCTTGATGTTGATAATGTCGGCGGGGATCGCCGGGTTTTCAGGGTGCGTCGTGATATGTCGTGCGGTTTCTGCTGCCAGCTTGATGATGTTGGTGCGCACATTGTCCGAGCCTTTGATCAGCATTGTAATCAGAGGCGGTAGTTTCCAGCTGGCGGCCAGTGCCAGCGTCAGCTGCTTGAACGAAAAATCAAACGCCTGCTGTTGGGCCTGCAATGGCCGGAAGGCGCGGCCGGATTGCAGTTCATCGACGGCTTTTTGCGGCAGCTCGGGCGCAAAGTGCCACATCAGCAATTCGCCAATTTCCGCGAGTAGCGCGGCGAGGCCCACTTCATCGGGCGATACATCGGCGCGCAAACCGGCCCAGCCACGCGCAATGCTGGCTGCCAGCACCGTCCGGAACTCACATTCGTTGAGCCCCTGGCAGGTATCGTCACTGACCGGGCTTTGCGCCACCGTACTGCCCAGATGATCGAACCCCATTTGCAGCACCGAGCCCAGTGCCGTGGTCGTGTCATGGCTCAACATCCGGGAGCGGCTTTTCTCCGCCTGAAGCAGCAGTTTGAGGGAGAGAAACGGGTCGCCAAACACAAGCCCCGCCAGATCCCTGGCCGAAGTGTCCTCACCGCGCGATTGCTGCAACACATAAAGCAGAATCTGCGTGCGCGGTAAAACCGGGATCTCCTTATCCTTGAGGAAAGCGACCCACTGATCAACACCCCAGCGCAGTTGGTAAGGAGAAAGCATGGCAACTCCTCTGTGCTCGTTACTGAATAAGCAGGGACGCCCCTACTTTCTTCTTATGAGTCGTAACTTATTGAGCGACATAGCGAACAAGGACATTGGTGTCCAGACCGATCATTTCGCTTTTGATCCCGCTGCCGCAATAGCCTGATTCATTGCCTCGATAGTCACTGGCACTGCCGGTTTACGCACCAAACCCTTCAATACCGTCACAGATTGAGTCGCTGCTACCAACTCAAAGCGCCCATTCTCAACCTGAATAAACTCAACCCTATCCCCGGACTCAACGCCAAGCGCGGCGCGCACAACCGCCGGAATGGTGATTTGCCCTTTGCTAGTCATTGTTGCTGTAGACATTGCTCTTCTCCTGTTTAGATTGCCTTACTCTAGGGTAAGGGGTGAAGCAAATCAAGGTTAAGCGATAGCGTCGCCGGACTAAACAAATGACGGTTTGACAAAGAAAAGGGAAACCGAAAGCAAAATCCTGGCAAAGCCATGAAATGCCTACAAAATAACTTCCCGGTTCGTGTTGTTGTCGGGGTGAACCCCGACCTACCTGATCAATAGGGTCAGATACGTCCGTAATTTGAGCGCCTTTTTGGCGTGCGCACAACGCGACGCACGAACTCTGTTACGGCACTGCGTAGGTCGGGGTTCACCCCGACAAGTCGTGCTGGCTCATGGCCGAAGCACCCCCGCCACCCGCCGCGCTTTACCCCATGCTGAAATCAGCAGCGACCAACGCGGCCTTGTTGGCAAAGGTTGCGACCAGATACGCTGCCTCGCCACCCACTCCATCCGTATCGTAATAAAGGCTGCCGGTTGCCGTGTCGTAGATGAGATGCTGGCTGGCCTCCGTGGCCTCTTTCATGCCCTTCCCGGAAACAAATTGCCCATCCGCCAGCGAGCCATCCGGATTCCAGTTCAGTGCGGAGTAAATGCCATTGTCGAACGCCAGGTGATCGATGCCTGACAGTTTTGCTGCTGCGGCGGCATTCTGCCCAACGAAATCAGTGACCTTGTCGGCAGTCAATGGATCACTCGTTAGCGTATTGAAGACAAAGTAATCAGCGCCAACGCCCCCGGTCAGCACATCCGCCCCCGCGCCGCCAATCAGCTTGTCATCGCCCGACCCGCCGTTAAGCACATCCTTCCCGTCCAACCCGCTCAGGGTGTCGTTTCCGCCCTGGCCATTCAGCGTATCGTTGCCTGAGCCACCCACCATCCGGTTATTGCCGAGGTTGCCGTTGCCCGTGAAGTTGAAGGCATCGTTATAGGTGAGGTCTTCAATGCCAAGGGTCATCGTGTAGGCCTTGATCGTCGTCACCGTCACGCTGTCGGCGTCGCCCGCCGTATCCTTGACAAAATCCTGCGCGTTATCGACAAGGTAGCTGTCGTTACCGTTGCCACCTTCCATGCGATCAGCGCCCAGGCCACCGTCCAGGGTGTCGTTACCCTCGCCGCCAAACAAGGCGTCGTTACCTACTAAACCGAAGAGTTGGTCATTGCCGATATTGCCGGTGATGGCGTTACTCAGCGCATTGCCCGTGAGGTTAAGGTCAGTGGTTTCCTTACCGATCAGATTCTCGACGTTGGCGATGATCAGCAGGCTCTCCGGGCTCACCAGGCTGAACGTCGTAAGCGTGCTCAGTTCGATACTGTCGATGCCCCCGGCCACCCCGGCGGCCTCATTGCGGATCGTGTCTTCATAGCTGTTGATCCGGTAGGTATCGTTACCGGCACCGCCCTCCAGAATATCAATCCCGGCATCGCCGGTCAGCGTGTCATTGCCCAGACCGCCATACAGGGTGTCCATGCCGGCCCCGCCGGTAATCTGGTCATCGCCTGCCAGTCCGTTAATGGTGTTGTCCTGATCGTTGCCGGTCAGGAGGTCCGCCGTCGTACTGCCCGCCATGGCCAGCAGATCACGCGGTCCGGCGATATTGAGCAGGCGTTCGGTCTCCGGCGCATCGGCGAAGATGATTTTCTCGACATTGCTGACGGAAATGATCCGGCCGTTACCCTCAATGCGAACCGTGCCGGTGACCGGAATCGTAAAGCTGTAGTTATCGGCGTTGCCGGCCAGATACAGCGTATCGGTATCCGCCCCGCCGTCGTAGCTGTCATTCCCGTCTTCCATCAGGAAGCGGTCATCGCCGGCACCACCAAGCAACTTGTCGTCGCCAGCCAGGCCGGTGAGCGTGTCGTTACCGGCGAGGCCATTGAGCGTGTCTTTGCCCACGCCACCGGTCAGCTGGTTGCTGCCGGCGTTGCCAGTCCCGATAAAGTTTGCGGCGCCGGTGTATTGGAGGTTTTCGACATTGGCCAGCGCGAGGCTGTTGAGGCTGTAGGCGCCCAGCGTGGTGCGTACGGTATCGATGTCCGTGCGGCCTGCTGCATTAACGTCAGCGGTTTCAACGATCTTGTCGGCGGCGTTGTCGATCTCGTAGGTGTCGTCGCCGCTACCGCCAATCAGCGTGTCAGCACCGCTACCGCCGGCCAGCGTGTCGTTACCGGCAGCGCCCTTCAGCGTATCGTTACCGCCTTCTCCGTTGAGGATGTCATCACCACTGCTGCCTTCGATCGTGTTGGCGAACTTGTTGCCGGTACCGGTGAAACTATCCTGCCCGGTGTATTGGAGGTTTTCCAGGGTATCGGCCAGGGTGTAGCGGGCCAGGGTGGTGACGACGGTATCGTTGCCTTCGCCGGCTTTTTCTTCGATGTTTTGGCCTTCGCGCTCGATCAGGTAGGTATCGCTGCCTTTGCCACCGGCCAGGGTTTTGTCGCCCAGGGTGCTGTTGTCCATCAGGATGTCGCCGGCGCTGCCGCCGACGATCTTGCTGGCACCGGTTGTGTTCTCGTATTCAACGAGGTACCAGAGCTTGTCGGTCACGGCGAGGTCGTTCCATTGCCCCGGCAGGCCAATGCCGCCGCCTTGCGGCCAGGCGGTGAGGGCGATGGCGGCTGCGTCCTGGCCTTGCGGGGCGAGGGTTTTGTGGGTGAAGTTATCGGGCTCAGTAACGCTGCCTTTGCCCCAGTTGGTGTCGCTCAAGGCGGTGCCGTCAATCCAGTTCCAGCTGCCTTCTTTGGCAATGTCGTTGGCGCCAATCCAGAGATAGCTACCGTCACCGCCATCCTTCGCGGTGGGCACGCTGCTGTCTTTGAGGTAGTCAGCGACGGCGGTAAATACGGCGGTGTTCTCGGTATTGCTGCTCAAGGTGGCCAGATGGCCGCCTCGGGCCTCGGCATTGGCTTTGGCATCGGCCCAGCTAAGGGCGGAAGTGGCCAGCTCGTAGCTATGGCCGTCGATCTGGAAGGTCTGGCCTTCCTTGATAATGGGGCTGCTGGTCGAGGTGCCGAGGATGGTGAGGTTAACCGTGCCGGTGGCGGTATTGCCGTGGCCATCCTGAACGGTGTAGGTGAAGCTGTCAGCGCCTTTCTCCCCGGCTTTGAGCGCATCAAAAGCGGTGCCGGGGTTGTAGCTGATCAGGCCATCCTTGAGGCTTAGGGTCGTGCCCGGGCCCGATTGGGCGGTGCCAAGTGCGTTAAAACTCAGCGTGTCAGCCGCATCGGGGTCGCTGTCGTTGGCAAGCAGGTCGGCCACCT
>CAJBIL010000363.1 GCA_903953145.1 uncultured beta proteobacterium | reverse complement strand
CCGATGGTAAGACACTGCGCGCTGAACGGCTGACTCGCCGAAACGGATCTAACGAGTGGCGAATCAAGCTACCGGAAACCGCCAGAAAGTTACTGATCAGCTACGAAGGCACCCTTCCCGCGCTTGAGCGCACGCGTGATCATCGCCAGGTATTGCATCGCTTATCACCGATGGCTGCGCCTGAAGGGAGCTTTCTGCCGGCGGGCAGTGGCTGGTACCCGGAGCAATCTCAACAAGCCTCGCTGTTCACCTACCGGCTGCATCTCTCGGTGCCATCCGATCAGCGCGCGCTGGTTCCCGGGCGTCTGGTTAGCGAAACCCTGCCGGCCGGTAACAATGATCGCTACCGCGCCAGCTTTGAATTCCAGCAGCCAACCGATGGCATTGACCTGATGGCCGGGCCTTGGGTCGTGCGCGAAAAAATGGCCGAACGCCAAGGTCAGAAATCGGGCCAGAAAATCCGGCTGCGTACTTATTTCCCGGCTGATCTCGATGCCGAAAGCGGACTGGCGCAAGCCTACCTCGACGATTCAGCGCGCTATCTTGAGCGTTACAGCAAAGCAATCGGCGATTACCCGTATAGCGAGTTCTCAGTCGTGGCCAGCCCGCTACCAACAGGTTTCGGCATGCCCACGCTGACCTATATCGGCGCGGCAGTGCTGCGCCTGCCTTTTATCCGAAAAACCTCACTGGGCCACGAAATTCTGCATAACTGGTGGGGTAATGGTGTTTATGTCGATTACGCGCAGGGCAACTGGTGCGAAGGCTTGACGACCTTCATGGCTGATTATGCTTACAAGGAAGACGAGTCGGCTACTGCCGCCCGCGAAATGCGTCTGAGCTGGCTGCGCGACGCAGCAGCGCTACCCGCCGCAGATCAGCCCGCGCTGCGCGACTTCCGTTCGCGCACGCACGGTGCCGAAGCAGCCATTGGCTACGGCAAGGCAGCGATGGTTTTTTCAATGCTGCGTGACCGGATTGGAGAAACAGCATTCCGCCAGGGGTTACGCGATTTCTGGGTGAAACAGCAGTTTCGCGTCGCGTCGTGGCAGGATTTACGACTGGCATTTGAGCGCGCATCCGGTGAGAGTCTGACGGATTTCTTTGCGCTCTGGCTCGACACGCCAGCCCTGCCTCAAATTGCAATCGAGGCCTTGAGCAGCCAGCCAGTCGGCAAACGTTATCGTTTGAGTATCACCACAACACAGAGCGTGCAGGGAAAGTCATTGATGAAGCTGCGCGTACCGGTGGAAATCTCGGCCCCCGGCCACAGCGAAATACGCTGGATTGACATCAATGATTCACGTCAGGTGTTACAGACTGAAGTGAGTTTCCGGCCGCAACAGTTGCGGCTGGACCCCGATTTGCGCGTCTGGCGTCGCCTGGATGCCTCACAACTACCGCCGATCCTGCGTCGCTGGATCGGTGCCAAAGCACCACTGATCGTTAATGCAGCCAAAAATAGCGAAGCACGGACTGCCATTGAACAACTCGCGCAACGCTTCTTCGAGACCACGCCCAAGCCAATTGGCGTCAGCGATCTTGCCCAGGCAATCAAGGGTGAAGCACCGATTCTGCTCGCCGGTAGCCACGCTGAAGTCGCCGCTATTTTGCAGGCTGCCGGCTTACCGCCGCGCCCCGCACAACTTGAGCAATCAAAAAGAAGAGGTACAGCCCAAGTCTGGACGTCAAATCAAGATCACGCATCGCCGCTCGCCATTATTTCAGCCGATGATGCTGCCGCCCTGCTCGCCTTGCAACGTGGATTGCCGCACTACGGTGGCAAGAGCTGGCTAATCTTTGAGGGCAGCCAGGCAATCGAACACGGCGTATGGCCAGCCGCCGGGCGGGCGCTCAATTTTTCTGACGAAAAAATACGTTAGAAAAAGCAGTTCTTACCCTGCCGCAGCCTCTTCTTTGCTTTTATGACCGCTTGGCCCCGCGCAATTGGCGGTTACTTAAGCCCGCCGGGCACCAACAACGCCGGGCACTTCGTGGATCAGCGCAAGGGTGCGTTTGAGTTGCTGCACATTGCTGATTTCGGCGGTAAAGCCCATCAGGGCAACGCCTTGCTTTGACTGCGTATTGACCGCGATCACGTTGATTTTTTCGCGGGTGAAGACTTCGGAGATGTCGCGCAGCAGGCCCTGACGATCGTGGGCGTCGACCACGATATCGACGGCGAAGACACTATGACTATCGGTCTGGCCGCCCCACTCCGTCTCAATCACGCGCTCCGGATGCATGGCTTCCATGTTGGCGAAATTACTGCAATCGGCACGGTGAATCGAAACGCCCTTACCGCGTGTGACGAAGCCGAGAATCGGATCAGGCGGCGCCGGTTTGCAACAGCCGGCAAGCTGGGTCAGCAGCTTATCGACGCCGACAATGAGAATGCCTTTTTCGGCCGCATCACTCGCTTTGTGCTTGCGCTGCGGCAGCTCCTGTGCACCGCGCTCCTCGACCGGCATCTCACTGCCACGCACGGCAACCTGCAACTGGCGGGTGTTCAACTCGGCACGGGCGATAGCGATAAACAGATCGTCGCTCTTGGCAAAACCCATGCGGCTCGCCAGATCATCCAGATTGGTGCTGTTCTGCCCCATGCGCTGCAACTCACGCACAACGATGGCGCGCCCTTCGGCCAGCGTTTCTTCCAGCGCCAGGCTGGAGAACCATTGCCGCGCCTTGGCTCGCGCCCGATGGGTAAACAGATAACCGAGCGCGTTGTTCAGCCAGTCACGCGATGGACCACCCTGCTTGGCGACGACGATTTCAACGCGCTGCCCGGTTTCCAGCTGCGTGTTGAGCGTTACCAGCGCGCCGTCAACCTTGGCGCCACGGCAGCGGTGGCCGAGATCGGTATGCACGCGGTAAGCAAAGTCCACCGGCGTTGAACCACGCGGCAGATCAACCACGCGGCCCTGCGGCGTCATGATGTAGATCGTCTCGTCAAGCGCCGCTTCCTTGTAGTGCTTGACCCAGTCCGACGAATCGGCGACTTCATCTTTCCACGTCAGCAGTTGGCGCAGCCAGGCGATTTTCTCGTCGTAGTTGTCATCCGACGCGGCCTTGTTGCCTTCCTTGTAGCGCCAGTGGGCAGCGACGCCAAGCTCGGAATGCTGGTGCATCTCATGGGTGCGAATCTGCACTTCGAGCGAGCGCCCGTCCGGGCAGCGCACCGCAGTATGCAGCGAGCGGTAGTTATTACCCTTCGGATTCGAGATGTAATCGTCGAACTCCTTGGGAATCGGCGACCAGATGTTATGCACGATACCGAGCGCCGTATAGCAGTCCTTCACCTCACCGACGATAACGCGCAAAGCGCGTACATCATAGACTTCGTCAAATTCGACGCCTTTTTTGCGCATCTTGTTCCAGATGCTGTAGATGTGTTTCGGCCGGCCATACACCGCTGCATCATGAATGCCGACCGTCGCCAGCTCGCTTTTCAGGCGAACGATCGCATCGGCAATGAACTGCTCGCGCTCGGTGCGTTTTTCATCGAGCTGGCTGGCAATTTTCTTGTAAATATCGGGATGCAGGAAGCGGAACGAGAGATCTTCAAGCTCCCATTTCAACTCCCAGACACCAAGCCGGTTGGCGAGCGGCGAATAGAGTTCCAGCGTCTCGCGCGCCACCTGCGTGCGTAGCTCATCCGGCTCGGCCGCGTAGTAGCGCAGGGTTTGCGTGCGCGACGCGAGGCGCAGCAGCACAACGCGAATATCCTCGACCATCGCCAGCAGCATCTTGCGCAGCACTTCGATCTGCGCCTTCATTTCCTGCGGGTTGTCTTCGCCGCTTTCTACCGAGTGTGCAACAAAGCCGCGCGTAATCGGACGCAGGCGATTGAGCCTTGAAATACCGTTAACCAGTTGCGCGGCGGCTTGGCCAAAACGCTCTTCGATGTGGATAATGCCCAGCTCGTCGTAGGTGGGCACGGCAAACAGCAGCGCGGCGAGCCGCGAATCGCCATCAAGTTTCAGCCCGACTAGAATCAGCGCCATCCCCAGCGCGTGGCGCCAGACACCTTCGCCACTGCCGAGCTTGTGCGTGCCATACACGCTTTGTGCGAAATCCATCGCCGCACGCATCTTCACGGCCTCTTCAGCAGAGAGACCATCGCAAAGCGTTTGCAGGGAATGTTCGAGATCGCTCTGAGCGGCGACCGAATGGACGACTGAAACCATGCCGTAATTATAAGCCGGCACTGCACGTCAGGCATAATGCCGCTTTGCTTTCCTGACTATTGCGAACATTTAGCACATGCGCTCCCTGCTTTCCCGCTTTCATCACCCCTATCTATTGCTGACGCTGACCACGCTGTTCTGGTCGGGCAACATGGTGATCGGACGCGCCATTCGCGACGACGTACCGCCGCTCTCACTTGCCTTCTGGCGCTGGGCGATTGCGCTGGCGCTCACGCTGCCGCTCGCCCTGCCGCATCTACGCACGCAGTGGCCACAGTTGAAGCGCGGCTGGAAACAAGTTGTCATCCTCGGCCTGCTCGGCGTCGGCTGTTACAACACGCTGGCCTACATCGCCCTGCAATACACAGCGGCAACCAACGCGGTGCTACTCAACTCGTTCATCCCGATTGCCACCATCGCACTGTCCTGGGCGTTCCTGAAAAAGCATCTGCACGGAATCGAGTGGCTCGGCGTCCTGTTTTCTTTTGTCGGCGTTGCCACCATCGTCAGCCGTGGCAGCCTCGATACGCTCGCCGGGCTTTCGTTGAATGTTGGCGATCTCTGGATGCTGGCTGCTGTGCTCACTTGGGCGCTGTACACCATCGGCCTGCAATGGCGGCCGGCCGGGGTTCATCCGATGCTGATGCTGGCGGCGTTCACGGTGGTCGGCCTGCTTGCGCTGGCGCCCGCTTACGCCTGGGAAATCGCGCAGGGAAAAAGCATTCACCTGAATACCGGCTCGCTGGCCGGGATCGCCTACACGGGCGTTTTCCCCGGTTTTCTTGGCTACATTTTCTATAACCGCGCGGTGGCTGAAGTTGGCGCCAGCAAAGCCAGCCTGTTTATTCATCTGATGCCGGTTTTCGGCACGGTACTCTCGGCGATCTTTCTCAACGAGATACCGCACGCCTATCACTATGCCGGCATCGCGCTGATTTTTGCCGGCATCTATCTGACCACGGCGCCCCTGTCGAAACTCAAAGGCAAATAAGGAAGTGCTGGGCAAACTGTTCAACTGGCTGCGCGGCGAACAAGGCGCGACAGCATTGCCCGACGCCCTGTGGCACGCAACAGTTGCCGGATTACCGTTTCTCGCTGGCTTGGACGAGGAAGAATTGCGCCGGCTGCGCCAGTTGACCGAAGCCTTCCTCGCGGAAAAGGAATTCACCACCGCCGGCGGGCTTGAACTCACCGACAGCATGAGCGTTTCGATCGCCGCCCAGGGCTGCCTGCCGATTCTCAATCTCGGGCTGCACTACTATCGCGGCTGGGTTGGCATCGTGGTTTATCCCGACGAGTTTGTAATTCCGCGCCGCGTTGAAGATGAATTCGGCGTTGTCCATGAATACGACGACGTGGCTGCCGGCGAGGCCTGGGAAGGCGGGCCGCTGCTCATCTCCTGGCAGGACGTGCAGATGGCCGGCTCGGGCTACAACGTCGTAATCCACGAATTTGCGCACAAACTCGACATGCTCAGCGGCGGCGCCGACGGCACGCCACCGCTCCCCGCCACAATTTCGCGGGCGGGCTGGGAAAGCACGCTACTCGCGGCTTACGATGATTTTTGCACGCGGCTTGATGAAGCCGATGCCTTGAACCAAACGACGCTGTTCGACCCCTACGCGGCTGAGAACCCGGGCGAGTTTTTCGCCGTGATGAGCGAAGCCTTCTTCGAAACGCCGCAGATTCTGCTCGACGAATACCCTGCGCTCTATGCGCTGTTCGTCATCTTCTACCGGCAAAATCCACAGACCCGGCCACCGGCCCGCCTGCCAGCAAAAACTCACGCACAATCGCAATCTGGGTAGCGTCCATAAACATCGGGGCATGGCCAACGTTGGCGATCTCGACGGTTTGCGGCCGGGGGCCACGGGCGGCCATTGCCTGCAAGGTTTCTGGCGCCAGCAGATCGGAGTCGGCGCCGCGCACAACCAGCGTCGGACAGTGAATGCGGTCGTAAATCGGCCACAGATTGACATCCTGAAAGATCAGCGCCTGCCGGAAAGGCTCGCCAATCCCCGGGTCGTAGCGCATCTCCAGTTGCCCGTTGCCGGCCTGGCGCAAGCTGAACTCGGTGAGGTGCCGCCATTGCGCGTCGGTGAGGTTGCCAAACGGCGCAGCAACCAGCCGGATGTACTTCTCGGCATCGTCAAAGGTATCAAACTTCGGTGCGCGCCCGACGTACTCGCCAATACGCTTGAGCGACCCGGCGGTGATCACCGGGCCAACATCGTTGAGTACCAGGCGCGAGACTGGCGCATCCTCCTGACTGGCGATGAACATGCCGATCAAACCGCCCATCGACGTGCCGAACCAATGTACCGACTCAACATCAAGCCGGGCCAGCAGCGTCATCATGTCAGCCACGTACTGCGGGAAACCATAGCCCGCCGGGTCACGCAGCCAGTCGCTACGTCCGCGCCCGACCACGTCGGGGCAAATCACGCGATAGTCAGCCGCCATCGCCCGCGCCAGATCGTCAAAATCCCGCCCGTTACGCGTCAAACCATGCACGCAAACCAGCACGTTCGGATTATCGCGCTCGCCCCACTCGGTATACGCCATGCGATGCAAGCCACTGGGCGAGATGCAACGCACCTCGCGCTCGGTAAAAGCCGCAGCAGCTTCAGCGGCAAACCAGCGGGACAATCTGGCAAAGAGACTCATATTGGCACTCCGGCAATTCAGGGGAATCGGGTTAAAGCAGTCTAACATCATCGCGCCAGCCCTGACGGCAGCCCCGCCAAAACAAGGAACTGCCCTGCAAGGCGCGCCGGATGGTCATCTACAGAGTATATGGCTGTAGACTGTTGATTGGCGCGGGTCTTCCGGCATCGATGAGGTAGAACGCCTATCCATGCGCCTTCCAGAGGAGGTGGCTAAAATCGTGCGACTACCGATGGATCAGTATCCCATAAGCCTATGCTATTATTTTGAGCCCGAGTTTAACCTCGCGAACCCACGAACCGACGAATCCACAAACTCGCCAAGCATGCATTTCTTCCCGAAAACCGCTGAAAGCATCCGCTGGCACCTGCTCGGCGCTGGCATTGCGTTGCTCTGCGTTTTTTCGCCGGGGGCGCTGGCGCTCGAATCGGTGACGCTGCAACTCAAATGGCTGCATCAGTTCCAGTTTGCCGGCTACTACGCAGCGCAGGAGAAAGGCTTTTATCGCGATGCCGGCCTTGATGTTCGTCTCGTCGAAGCCAGGCCGGATACCGACGTAACCGCTGAAGTTACCGCCGGGCGGGCTGAATACGGGGTTGGCACCAGCGCGCTGGTACTTGCGCGGCAAAAAGGCCAGCCGGTTGTCGTACTGGCGGTCATCTTCCAGCACTCACCGCTTATTCTGCTCGGACGCTCGGCGTCGGGGATCAACTCGATTCATGACCTCAAAGGCAAGCGACTGATGCTTGAGGCGCACGAAGATGAGTT
>CAJBIL010000362.1 GCA_903953145.1 uncultured beta proteobacterium | reverse complement strand
GCCTACAAGGAACTGCCCATCATCGCCATGACCGCGAATGCCATGGCCGGCGACAAGGAAAAAGTCATCGAAGCCGGCATGTGGGATCACATCGCCAAGCCGCTCAACGTGGGCGAGATGTTCACCACCATCGCCAAGTGGATCAAGCCTGCAAAAGTCGACGCTGGCGAGACGCCACATTCATCTCCCTCTCCCGCAAGGGGAGAGGGGAGTTCAGGCCTGCCGGTCTTACCCGGCATCGACGTCAAAGCCGGCATGGCGACGACCATGAATAACGAGAAGCTCTACAAACGCATGCTCATCAAGTTCCGCGACAGTCAGGGCAACTTTGCTGACCTGTTCGCTGCCGCGCAAACCGACCCTGATCCGGTGGCGCCGGCACGCGCCGCACATACGCTCAAGGGCACGGCTGGCAACATCGGTGCCAAAGAGGTGCAGGCGGCGGCGGGAGAACTGGAACATGCGTGCAACGAAAAAGCCCCGGCCAAAGAAATCGCCAAGCTGCTGAAAAAAGCGCTGGACGAATTGGCCATCGTGATGCCCGGTTTGCAAATAGTCGACGCTGGAGGCACGGTGGTCACGCCACCCGCTGCGGCCGCCATACCTGAAGCTGAACTCAAAGCGACGCTGGACAAGCTCAAGGCGCTGTTGGAAGAGAGCGATTCCGAGGCCGGTGATGTGCTCGGCGATCTGCTGGAAAAGCTTGGCAATGCACCGCTGGCCAGCGCCCTGAAGCCTGTCGCAGCGGCTATCGAGGGCTTTGACTTTGATGCGGCGTTGGAAAAGCTCAACGCCATCGCATTGTGATGCCGATCGACAAAGGCAACCGCAACACCCTGATGGCGATGCTGGCCATCGGCTTGTTCGTTGTGTTCGATATTGCGGGCCTGTCGCTCAACTATCTGCTGTCCTGGCGACTCGAGCAGCAGGCTGTTGGTATCAATCTCGCCGGCCGCCAGCGCATGCTTTCGCAGCGCATGGTCAAGGCGCTGCTACAAATCGATAACGCACGTCGAACCGGCGACCCCGTCAAGGCTTATTACGACGAATTGAAGTTGAGTTTCGATCTGTTCGATACCACCTTGCGCGGCTTTGATGTCGGCCACGAAACCAAAGGTGGGGCGGGCGAGGTCATGTTTCTCTCGCCGGTTGCCGAGCCGAAGGCGCGGCAGGTCGTCGCTGAAGCTGCCACGCTTTGGAAAGACTACCGCAGCAAGGTGCTGAGTCTGCTGGAGGCCGGCGAAAATAGTGACGATGCTACCTTGCAGGCGGCATTGACCGAGGCCAAGTTACGCAATCTCAAGTTGCTTGGACTGATGAATACCCTGACCACGGAACTGGAAATGCTGACCCAGCAGGAGGCGCAGCGGATTCGCGTGTATCAGGGTTTGGCGCTGGGGCTTGCGCTGCTGTGTTGCGTCTTGGCTTTTGTACTGTTCCGGCGGCGCGATGCGGAAATCATGGAGGCCAGGCAACGGGCGACCGAGGCTGCCCGCGCCGACAGTGACTATGTTTCCGGCTTGGTGACCCACGCCACGGAAAGTTTGCAGAAGGCCGAAACCTTGTCGACGCTCGCACATCAGTTTTTCACGGCGCTGGCCCCCGCGCTGGGCATCGGTTGCGCGAGCTATTACAAGGTCGATGACAGCGGCACTGTGCTCGAAGCCTGCGGTCACTATGCGCAAAGCGGCGAACTCTCGATCCCGCAGCGGATCGCACTCGATGAGGGGTTGATGGGCGAATGCGCGCAAGCGCGGGAAATTCGGATGATTGTCGATCCGCCGGGTGATTACATCAAGGCAATGCGGGTGGAGTCCGGTTTGATGAGTGCGTCACCGCGCGCCATTGTGCTGCTACCTGTGGTCGGCAACGGCGTTTTGCTCGGCATGATCGAGATGGCACTGCTGCAACTGCTGGACGCACGGCATGAGACGGTGCTGAAAATGCTTCTGCCACTGCTGGCGATGCGGATGGAATTCATCGCGCGTCTATCTCGCAACGAAACTACAAGCTGAGGAAGAAAACGTGTCTCAGGAAAGTCAAGCCATCACATGGCGCGCGGAATTTGCCACCGGTGTGGCGATCATTGATGACCAGCACCGGGTGCTGATCCACATGCTCAACGATGCCAGCACGAAACTGAATGATCGCAGCCCGATCGCCGATTTCTCGAAAATTGTGCAGGGGCTACTGAGCTACGCGGGTTACCACTTCCAGACCGAAGACCGCCTGATGGCCGAATATGATTATGCCGGGCAGTGTGCAGCGGCGGCGTCCATGCATGCCAGCCAGCACAAGGCATTTGCGGAAAAGGTGATTGCCGTGCAGGAAACCCTCAAGGCCGGGCAGCGCGTGCAGAAAGCGGTGCTGGTGAGTTTTCTCACCGAGTGGCTGGCCGATCACATTCTTAATACCGATAAGGCGCTGGGTGCCTACATTGGCAGTCAGCAGGCGGGCGGTGTGAGCCCGGGGAGCACGTCATCGTCCTGAGCGCACCCATGTTGGCCGAAAGCCGCAGCTTGTGGCGCGATTCCCGCGTGCTGTGGGCGTCGATCGGGCTGCTCAGCGTACTGGCAGGGCTTGCCGGTGGCCTGCTGCTGCGTGATGTGCGTGAGCACGAGCGACTGACGCTGCTCGGTTTTGAAACGCACCGACTGAGCATTGAACTGATGGGGCAAACGCTCAATGGCAGCCTGATGGGGGCGACGGCACTGCTCGGTCGAGTGGATGAGGAAATCAAGCGTGAAGCGCGTGGCGAGTTGGCCCCCAATGGTGCCCATGTCACCCGCCTGCTGCGCGCCGTGGCGCAGAGCGGCGACAGTGACGGCGGTTTTATCGTGGGTGGCGACGGCATTATCCGGTCGTCATTCGGCCTGGGAAAATCCTCAACCGGTGTGAACGTTCAATTTCGTCCCTATGTTAAGGCGGCGGCTGAAGGCAAGAAAGCTGTCTATGCAGCGATAGGCACGACCACCGGATTGCGCACGCTCTACTACGCCGCTCCTGCCTATCAGGGCGAAGGCGCCGAAACGCCCGTTATCGGCACTGTGGTGGCGCGCGGCAGTATGGATTCCATCGACAAGTTGTTGCAGAAGCGCAGTGACATTGCGTTGCTGTTGTCGCCGCAGGGTGTGGTTTTTGCTGCCAATCGTCCGGAGTGGATTGGTTTTCTGGCGGGAAAGTCGACGCCGGAGCGCTTGAAGGCTATCCGCGAGACGAAGCAGTTTGGCAAGATGTTCGATGGTTCGGAACCGTCGGTGTTGCCGGTTTCGATCCGGCCGGGGCGCGTTGAGGTTGCTAGCGGTCGCTTTGCCGTGGCGGCTGATCCGTTGAACTGGAATGATCCGCTCGGTGACTGGCAGGTGGTGCTGATGGAAGATATGGCCGCCTCGGTGCCGCGGCGTGACAGCATCATCGTCGGTCTGGCGGTGGGGCTGGCGGTGCTCGGTTTGCTGACGATGGTGCTGAATGCAGTGCGCAGTCGGCAGACGAAACAACACACTGCGGCGCAGCTCGAAGCTTTTGGCCGACGCCAGCAGCGTACCGTGGAACTCAAGTCGCGCTTGGCCGCAGCGTCCATTCGCCTGCAGCAGATGCATGAGGTCGCTGAGATTGCGCAGACTTTTCTTTCTGAAGCGCACCCACTACTGAATGCATTCCAAGGGGTGGTGTATGTCGTCAGCGAGACTGACAACAGTCGTTTGCGTCTTGCGGCCAGTTTTGCCGGCTCGGAAGCCGTGAAAGAAGAGATCGCCTTGGGTGAAACCCTGCTGGGGGAGTGCGCGCTGGCCGATCATGCACAGATCATCGAAACGCCGCCGCCAGATAGCGGTGGCATCTGGTCGATACATTCGGGGCTGGGACATGTGCAGCCGGCGGCCGTGATGCTCGGGCCGGTGCGGGTGCAGGGCGTTTTGTTGGGGGTCGTCGAACTCGCTGTGCTCAGTGTGCCCGATGAAGACCTGCGGCAGATTTTCGACGAGATGCTGGAGATCCTGGCCTTAAACCTGAAACTCGCTGCCCGAAATTCGCCTTCGCGCGAGGGGGCCGCATGAAACGGCTGCTTGCCCGACTGGAGCAAACGTCACTCGGTATCTTGATGGCCGGGGGCTTCATCACACTGCTCGTCTTGGTGCTTGGCCTAGGCATCGAAAGCGTGCTGAGTCAGGTGCAACAGTCCGAAAACGTGAAGCTCATTCACCAACGCGGTGTGTTCAATCTGGTGAGGGTCAAGAATCTGCAAGCCAGTTACGCGCAGATTGACCGGGATGTTCGCCAGGCCATCCTCGCCCCGGATGCGGCGGCGCGCGAACTGACGCTCAAGCAATTGGCGCAGCATCGCGGTGATCTGGCTCGAAGCATCGAAGATCTGCAGCGGAATGTCGTGCAACCCAAATACCGTACGCTTCTCGCGCAAATTGAAGAACGGCTGAAGATCTATCTGAGCGATGTCGACCGGGCACTGGTTTTATTGCAGCAGAACCGGAGCGCCGAGGCGCAATTGCTGGTGGGTTCCTCGCCATTCCAGAAGGCCGGCCTCGATGCCCGCGAACTGGTCGACGTGGGGGCTCGCGCTGCAGAAGACGCTATTTCGCAACTGGCGCAAACAAACGAGCAACAGGCGCGAGGAAGCCTGTTGTTCACCATCGCGCTGGTTCTGGTGAGTGTGATGATCGGCCTGTTGGCTGCCGCCCTAGTGACTCGGGCTGTGCGTTTGCCGCTCTACCGCATTCGCGATGCGGTCAAGCAATTGGCCGGAGGTAAGCTGGATCAACCGGTACCTTGCACTCATTTTCAAAACGAAATTGGCGAATTGGCCCGCGGCATTGACGTTTTGCGCATTGAAGCCCTGCAGATGACCGCCCAGCGCTGGATCAAGACCCATCAGGCCGCGATCCAGTCCGAACTGCAATCGGCACCGAATTTTGCCGAACTGGCGCGCCGCTTCCTTAAATGCGTGGCACCGCTGATCAATGTCGGTCACGCGGTGTTCTATTTGCATGAACCGGAACACAAGCAACTGCGGCTCCTATATGGCTACGCCTTCCATGAGCGCAAGCAGGTCAAGCAGACTTTTGCGCTGGGTCATGGCCTGGTCGGGCAGTGCGCGCTGGAGCGCATCCCGATCATCATTACCAATCCACCGGATGATTACATCCACATCGGCACCTCGCTGGGGCATTCCATACCGCGTGCCATCTGCGTGCTGCCGGTTGTGCACAACGATCAGGTGATGGCGGTGATCGAGCTGGCCACTCTCGACAGTTTCGGACCCGATCAGCAAGCTTTGCTAGATGGTTTGATGCCGATTCTGGCGATGAGTCTGGAGATCCTCGAGCGCACGTTGAAGACGCAGGAGCTGCTGGAAGAAACCCGCCGGCAGGCCGAAAACATGGAAAAGCAGGCTGCCCGGCTGGAAGAGCAGACCGTGGAGCTGGAAGCTCAGCAGCAATCCATCAAGGCTACGGAAGCCTGGTTTCGCGAAATATTGGAATCGGCACCCGACGGCATGCTGGTCGTTGATGACCAGGGCACGATCATCCTCACCAACCGGCAGATCGACATCATGTTCGATTATTCGGTGGGTGAATTGCTTGGCAAGCCAATCGCAACGCTGCTGCCGGAAGCCGCGCGGGAATCACATGGCGAGTGGCGCAACGGATTTATGCGCAATGTTGCTCAATCGCGTGTCAATACCGAACTGCTCGTGATCAGCAAAGAAGGCATCGAGTTTTCGGCAGAAGTGGGTCTTGCCAAGCTTCCTAGCGCAGGTGGACGTGGCGTATGCCTGTGCATGTCGATGCGCGACATCACAGAAAAGAAGCGCACCGCACAGGAAATCGAGCAACAGCGCGCCACCATGAGCGCGTTGCTTGACGCTATTCCCGATCCCATTTACTACAAAGACCCCGGTGGTACTTATCTGGGGTGCAATGCCGCCTATGCCCAGCGCGTCAATAAACCATTGGAGGAGATCGTTGCGGCGACAGATTACGACGTTTACCCGCCGGATGAGGCCTTTGCCGTGCGCAATGTTGACCAACAGGTGCTCGATACGCTGAAACCGCAGCGCGGTGAGGAATGGGTCGAACTGGCGGATGGTAGCAAGTTGTGTCTCGACGCGCTGCGGGCGCCGTTTTACGACGGTGCGGGAAGGCTGCTGGGCTTGCTCAATATCGGCCGCGATATTACCAAGCGGAAGATTGCAGAGCAGGCGGTTGCAGCAAGCGAGGAACGTCTTGGCGCGGCAATGCGTGGCGCGCACCTTGGCTTGTGGGACTGGCAGGCGGATCCCGATGTGCTGACCACCAACGACATTTGGTCGGAAATGCTGGGCTATAGCCGACAGGAGCTGGACGACCTGTATGGCAATGTGGCCGCGCGCTGGGCGAACATGGTTTGGCCGGAGGACATGGATCGCGCCGTCGGGGCTTTCGTCAAGTATGTGAACAACGAAATTCCAGAGCACCGCATGGAAATGCGGATGAAGACCAAGTCAGGCGAGCCGAAATGGGTTTTGACGGTGGGCGCTGCGGTCGGCCGGGATGAAACCGGCAAGGTGACGCGCATGGTGGGTATCCATCAGGACATCAGCGAGCGCAAGCGTGCCGAACAAGAAGTCCTGCGCGCCAAGGAAATCGCCGAAGAAGCCACCAAGACCAAGAGCGACTTTCTCGCCAACATGTCGCACGAAATTCGCACGCCGATGAACGCCATCATTGGCATGTC
>CAJBIL010000361.1 GCA_903953145.1 uncultured beta proteobacterium | reverse complement strand
GCCAGATAGTGCAGATAGTCTGCTCGCCCCGGCACTGACGGGCACAGTGCATGCGGCGGGATATCCCATGCCTTGATACCGTAGCTGCTGGCGAGCAAGGCCCGGTTGATTTCCTTGACCGCAAACGGGTCTGAAAAATCGACGCTCAATTCGCCATGAGCATTCGTGATGACGAAGTTTTCCAGCGCCGGCGATGCTTGTATCAGGCGTGGAAAGTCATAGTGCCCCTGATGCCGGTTGCGCGGATGATGCACGGATGCCGGGGGTATCCTGGGCGTTTGATGTTTTCGGCCCACCTTGGTAACCAGATTTGCCCCCGTTCAGTGCCTTATAGCGCGCGACCCCACAGTTCAACCGGAACGCCGACGGTCTTGCGCAATACTTCACGTACCTTCGGTGCAGTTAGCGGGATTTTGAAGGTGATGGGTTGAGCGAACAACTGCCCAGTCAATCGGTAGAACCAAGTACGGTGTCGTACGACCATGATCTACTCCTCACGTTGGTTGCAGCTCTTCTACATTTAATAGCGGCAGCTTTGAATGAAGCCTGAGACAAGCGATGCGTTTTGCCTCTTAACCTTGACTTTGACCTCAAGTTTGCACTTTATTCACTATAGTCCGCGTGCCCATGCCGGTCTGAGTGGCGCGGCTTCCGGATGCAAAATCGCTGTATGTAGCTGGTCCAGCAGGCGTTGCTTTTCCGCCCCCAGCGTTCCTTTCAGCACCAGCCAGTTGGACGCATGGTCGCTGCGGAAGACGGTTCGTGTGAGTTCAAGTGCCGAGATGAAATGCTGCATTTCGACAAACAAGTCATGCGGGGCGAGCGGCTCCCATTCCGGAAAGTTGGCGCGGAACCGGTCATCGCCGTCGGGAAAACTGACCACCAGAGTCGCCAGATATTCGGGCTGCGTTTCGTTGGCCAGTCGTGCCGAGTTGATGGCATGTTGGAACGAAAGTGTCGGGCCACCGAGACCATTCAGAATCATGACTGAACGTTTGATGCCGGCTTGCTGGAGTTTGTTGAGCGCATCGCAGGTCGTCGCAAATGTTTCGCCTTTGCGGATTTTTTCCAGAACGACATCGTCACCCGACTCCGCACCCACATAGACGAGGCTGAGTCCGGCTGCAGCCAGTTCCTTGAGTTCGTCCACTGACTTTGCTTTGAGATTGCGCGGCAAGCAATAACTGGAGATGCGCCGCACCGCCGGCAGATGTTCGCGGATGGCTGCCAGTATTGTCAGCAGACGTCGCGTCGACAGCACCAGTGCATCACCATCCGCGAGAAAAACGCGATGCACATCGCGACCGAATGTTTCGCCGCAGCGCCGAATGGCCTCCAGTGTTTCTGTTTCATCGCGCGACCGAAACTTCTTTTGCGGCGCGGTGTACATCTCGCAGTAGGTGCACTGGTTCCAGGAGCAGCCGTTGGTCACCGGCAGGATCAGCGACTGCGCCTCGCTGGGCGGGCGAAAGACCGGGTTGATGTAGCGGATGGGAATCGTGTCTTGCATGGGTTCAACCTTGTTTCTTCGGTGCCAACCGCAAAGCCAGCTCGCTCAATGCGGTGTAGGCCGCGCCCGTCTGTGCATCCCACGCAGCAACCGCGGCACCCTGGCGCGCGATGGCAGCCGTGTCGCCACGCGCAGCCGGGCCGGTGAGCGCGGCTCGCGGCCCCAGCGTGGTGATGTTGGCCACGGCATTGC
>CAJBIL010000360.1 GCA_903953145.1 uncultured beta proteobacterium | reverse complement strand
TCTCGTGGCCGCCTAAGCTGCACAGGCTGTTTACAGCAGTTCGGCCGTGTGCCGGGCGATCATCCATTCTTCGTTGGTCGGAATCACGCAGGCGGCAACACGACTGGTGGCGGTGCTGATGCGGGTGTTGTTGGTAGCTTTGTCGTTATTGTTGTCGTTATTGTTGGCAGCGGCATCGAATTCCAGCCCCATCCAACCCAGTGTTGCACACACCTGCGCGCGCACCGGTGCCGCGTGTTCGCCAATGCCGCCGGTAAAAATGAGCGCATCCAGCCCGCCGAGCGCTGCGGCAAGCGAGCCGATTTCGCGCACGATGCGGTAGCAGAACAGATCCACCGCTTCGCGGGCTTCTGGAGCCTCGGCGGCGAGTAGCGCGCGCATGTCTTGCGAAATGCCAGAAACACCGAGCAGCCCGGATTGTTTGTACAGCAGGTTGGTCAGTGATTTGACGTCCATACCGTGGTTTTCGATCAGGTAGAGCAGCACGCCCGGATCGAGATTGCCGGTGCGGGTGCCCATCATCAGGCCGTCTACGGCGGTCAGACCCATGGTCGTGGCCATGCTGCGACGCCCCAGCATGGCGCACATCGATGCGCCGTTGCCCAGGTGTGCCACCACCACGCGACCATCGGCCTGTGCTGGCGGCAGGTGTTGCGGCAGCACATGGGCGATGTATTCGTAGGACAAACCATGAAAACCGTAGCGGCGCACGCCCTCGGCGGTGAATTTGCGTGGCAAGGCGAAGAGTTGCGCTACATCTGGCTGGGTGCGGTGGAAGGCAGTATCAAAGCAGGCCACTTGCGGCGTGCCGGGCAAAGCCGCAGTCAGCGCGACGATGCCGGCGAGGTTGTGTGGCTGGTGTAGCGGTGCCAGCGGCACAAAGCCTTGCAGCGTATCAAAAGTCGACGCTGAAAGTACGGTAGGTGCAGAGAACAGCTTGCCGCCATGTACCACGCGGTGCCCAACGCCGACGATACGCCAGCCCGCTTCGTGCTGATGCAGCCAGTCCACCAAAAACGCCAGCGCATTTTTGTGCTGGGCGTCGCTTGGTTCGTCGTTTGGACCTTCGAGCGGCAGGTCTACATCATCCAGCCGGTTGCCGGCGGCGTCGCTGGCCTTGATGTGGGCGCGCTGGCCGCTGGCACCGATGCCATCGATCTGGCCGAGCAGTTCTGGTTGCGCAGGCATCGGGTCGCGCAGCGGGAATAGCGCAAACTTGATCGAGGATGAGCCGGCATTGATGGTCAGGATTGCGTCAGACATGAAAACTCCTTCTTAGTTTTTTGCACGCATGGCATGCGCCATGACCATCGCCACAGCCGTGGAGGCGCTGCGCGATTCGGCTGAATCGGCGCGGCTGGTGAGCACAATCGGCACGCGCGCGCCGAGCACGATGCCCGAGCCGAGCGCGTCAGCGAGATATTCCAGCTGCTTGGCCAGCATGTTGCCGGATTCAATGTCCGGCACCAGCAAAATATCGGCCTGCCCGGCCACCGCCGACTTGATGCCCTTGGTGCGCGCTGCCGCCAGCGAAATGGCGTTGTCGAAGGCCAGCGGGCCGTCGATCAGCCCGCCTTTGATCTGCCCGCGATCCGCCATCTTGCACAGCGCGGCGGCATCCAGCGTGGCCTGCATTTGCGGGTTCACCGTTTCCACGGCCGCCAGAATCGCCGCCTTGGGTTCCTCGATTTTGAGCATGCGCGCCAGATCGATGGCGTTTTGCAGAATATCCACCTTGTCTTCCAGCGTCGGTGCCACGTTGACCGCGGCGTCGGTGATGAACAGCAGGCGCGGGTAGGTTGGCACATCCATGATGAACACATGGCTGATGCGACGTGAAGTACGCAGCCCGGTGGTCTTGTGCACCACTGCACCCAGCAGTTCGTCACTGTGCAGCGAGCCTTTCATCAGCGCCTCGACCTTGCCTTCACGCGCCAGACGCACGGCAATTTCGGCCGAATCGTGGCTGTGGGAGGTGTTGATGAGCGTGCACAAATCCAGCGTCAGTCCGTTGGCTTCGGCCAGCTGGCGAATTTTGTCTTCAGGCCCCACCAGTGTGGGAATAATCAGCCCGAGATCGCGCGCCAGCAATGCGCCCTTGAGCGATTCGATGTCGCACGGGTGCGCCACTGCCATCGGCACCGGTGCCAGGCCTTCGGTGATTTTCAGCAGATGCTCGAAGCGCGTTTTACGCGTGGCGGAAAGTTTGAAATCCGGCAGATCGGCCTTAGGGCGCTTGATCTTTTCGGTCGGTGCCTGCACCTCTGCCGTGCCGTGAATCACCTTCAGCCCCATCTGGTTGGTGCATACGCAATCCAGAATCATGTGATGATTGTGGTCAAACTTGCGCTCGCAGCGCACCGTAACCGTCAGCGTGTCGCCCACCCGCAGCAGGTGCGAGAAATGCAGCGTCTGGTCGACATAAATGGTGCCAGGGCCGGGAAACTGGGTGCCCAGCACGGTGGAGATCAGCGCACCGCCCCACATGCCGTGGGCAACGACCTCATGGAACATCGACGAACGCGCGTATTCGGGGTCGACGTGGGAAGGATTGATGTCGCCGGACATGATGGCGTACATCTGGATGTCTTCCGGGCGCAGCGTGCGCACCAGCGTGGCGGTGTCGCCGATCTGGATTTCGTCGTAGGTGCGGTTTTCGATGAAGTTGGAACCGGAATTGTCGGTCGGGTGCATGCAAAGCTCCGTGAAGGCGTGGCGTGGCGTGGTGCGGCGTGGCCGCTGGGCGATCCGCCTATTTTGCAAGAAATTGCTGCGCTGCGGCGAGGAATTTTGATGCGCGTTGACTGCGTTGCGGGGCTTTGCTCCCTGCTATCCTTCCCCAATGAAGACACAAACGAAAACTCAAACGAAAACTGAAACGAAAACTCAAACCCAGAATTCCAGCATCGTCATCGATGCCGTGCTGATACAAAAAATCCTCGACAGCCTGCCGATTGGTGTGTGGGTGGCCAATACGGAGGGCGTGCTGGTGGCCAATAACCCGGCCGGGCAGGCGGTGTGGCAGGGCGAACGCTGGATTGGTGTGGATCAGTATTCCGAATACAAAGGTTGGTGGTCAGACACCGGCAAGCGCATTGCGGCCGAAGAATGGGGCATGGCACGCGCTGTGATGAAGGGCGAAATGTCGCTCAACGAGATGGTCGATATCGAATGCTTCGATGGCACACGCAAGACCATCCTGAATTCCGCCATGCCGATTCTGGATGACGACGGAAAAATGCTGGTGGCCATTGCCATCAATCAAGACATCACCGAGCTGAAAAAGACGCAGGATGCGCTAATGCTGGCGCGGCGGCATCTGGAGGCGCTTTCGGCGGCCTCGCTCGACGTGCAGGAAAATGAACGCAAGCATTTGTCGATGGAACTGCATGACGAGATCGGACAAACGCTGACGGCGCTGAAAATCATGATCGAAACGGCGCGGCGTAAAAGTACCGGTGAATGCACCGGGGATGGCATCGAGCAACTGTTGCAGCAGGCCGTGGAGACGGTGGATAGTCTGGTGGGCGATGTGCGCAATATTGCCCGCCGCTTGCGTCCGCCCTCGCTGGACGACTTGGGGCTGCCCGCCGCCTTGCGCTGGCATCTGGACAATCTTTCGCGCACCGCGCAGGTGGCGATTCGTCTGACCGAGACCTTGCATGAGCTGCGGCTGGAACCGGCGCTGGAACTGGGCTGTTTTCGCATCGCCCAAGAGGCTGTCTCCAACGCACTGCGGCATGCGGGGGCGGCGCAGATTTCTGTCAGTATCGAGTGCAACGCCCAGCATCTGATGCTGCGCGTGGTCGATGACGGGTGTGGGTTTTCGCCGGAATTGGTCTATACCACCACGCAACATTACCCGCTGGGGCTGCTCGGCATGCGCGAGCGCGCTGCCGGCTTGGGTGGCGAATTACACATCAACGCAACGCGTGGGCATGGCACCGAGATCGCCTGTGTATTCCCGTTAGCACAGCCGGCATGAGCACCCTGCGCATATTGATTGCCGACGACCATCAACTGGTGCGTGCCGGGCTAAAACTGCTGCTGACCAGCAGTGAGTTGGATGTTGACGTGGTGGCCGAAGCCAGCAACGGGCTGGAAGCACTGGCCGCCTGTGCGGCTTTGCAACCTGATCTGGTGCTGATGGACATCGCCATGCCGCAGATGAGTGGCCTCGATGCCTTGCAGCAGCTCAAGGTGAGCCACCCCAACATTCGCGTGCTGATTCTTTCCATGTTTGCCAACGAAGAACATGTGATTCGCGCCTTGCGGCTGGGGGCGGCCGGTTATCTGCTCAAGGATTCCGCGCCGGCGGAGCTGGAACTGGCCGTGCGCGCCATGATGCGTGGCGAAACCTGGCTGTCGTCGCCGATTTCGCAGCAGGTGGTCGATGGTTATCTGGATCGCACCAATCCCACACCGCTCACCGAACGGCAAACCGAAGTGCTGCGGCTGCTGGCCGAAGGGCATAGCGTCAAGGAAATTGCATTTCAGTTATCGCTCAGCATCAAGACCATTGAAACGTTTCGCACACAGATCATGGAACGCCTGGATGTGCATGATCTGGCCGGCCTGATCCGCTACGCCATCCGCCGGGGTATTTCGTCGCTGGATTAAGGCACGCTGTTCGATCAGGAAGCCAAGCCATTTATGCCACAGCAAACTGGGTAGTTGATGGTTTATTGGGGTAATAGCGTGTATAAATACCCCTATTATTGGTAACATTACCCCATTACTTCATTCCCGCTCTATCTGATGACTCATGCACTCACTGCTGCCTGACTACCTTGCCAAGCTGCGTTTTGATACCCAGCAACTGGCGACGCTACGCGCCTTGGGTGAGTATCGGGGCAAGCAGCAACTTTATGTCGCGCAGTCTCCCGAGGTGTTGAGCGATCTTCGCCAAGTGGCCGTTGTCGAGTCGACAGAATCCTCCAATCGTCTCGAAGGTGTGGTGGTCGCTGCTAACCGACTCAAATCGCTGGTACTTAAAAATGCCACGCCCAAGAGTCGATCCGAGCAAGAAGTGGCCGGCTACCGCGATGCGCTGGGTTTGATCCACGAAAGTGGTGAGCAGATGCCCTTTTCTGAGGGTACGGCCTTGCAGTTGCACGGCATTCTGTACCGCTACATGCCGCAGCCGGGCGGGCATTGGAAAGCCACCAACAATGACATTGTCGAGCGTCATCCCGATGGCAGCGCGCGTATCCGCTTTCGCCCGGTCGCTGCGCACCTTACGCCCATGGCGATGACCGACTTGATTACGCGCTACCGCACGGCACTTGATCGGCATCTCGCCGACCCCCTTGTGCTGGTGCCGCTGACAATTCTCGATTTTCTCTGCATTCACCCTTTCACTGATGGCAACGGCCGTATGGCGCGCCTGTTGACCCTGCAATTGCTCTACCACTTTGACTATGCGGTAGGTCGATTCATCAGTTTGGAGCGCATCTTTGAAGAATCGAAAGAGAGCTACTACGAAACGCTGGAGGCCAGCTCGCAAGGCTGGCATGACGGTGCCCACGATATAGCCCCCTGGCTGGACTACTTCTGGGGGGCGCTGCTGCGGGCATACAAGGAATTCGAGGAACGTGTCGGCACCATCGAACGTGGGCGCGGTGCCAAGGGCGACCGTGTGCGCACCGAAATCCTCAAAAGAAACCTGTCGTTCTCAATTTCGGAAATCGAAGAAGCGTGCCCCGGCATCAGCCGCGACATGGTGCGCGTCGTCTTACGTGCCATGAAATCCGAAGGGCTGATTAGCCCTACCGGCAAGGGTCGAAGCGCCCGCTGGGCACAAATACGGGAACGGGATTAGGCTTACAGGCCGCCTAGTGTGGGTTAAGGCAAAAAAGCGGATAACCACGGCGAGCACTGCGAGAAACAAGGGGGAGGCAGGCTTTCATGCACATCACCCGGAAGGCGGTTCGGCAACTTCAAGCAAGACCTTGATTTTTCGCCGTGCTCGCCGTGTCGCCGTGGTTCACTGATGTTTTAAGAATTAAGGCTTTTGCCATAGTTCTTATCAGGTATTTCGTAAGCAATATCAGGGATTGACGGATTCTCCCTTCGGCTTTCATGGTCGATGATGCAAGTACGCAGCGCATGCGTGTGCGAGGAGAATCGACATGGCGAGTCATGCGTCACCCCTGAAGCAGCCCGGCAAAATGATTTCAGTGCTCAACGTCAGCAGTGATGTGGATGCATTGTATTTTTCATCCCGCGTGATGCGTGCGGCCGGTTATCGCGTTATGGAATCCGAAGGGCTTCTGGATACGCTGCATCTGCTGCGACAAAAGCCCGATTTGCTGGTGCTCGATGTGCGCCAGGACAACGAAGGCAACGGCCTGCATTGCGGTGTTTGCAATGCCATCCGGCAAGGTGATATGCAGGCAGGGTTGCCGATTTTGCGTTTGACTGCGCAGGGTCATGAACATTGTGTCTCGCCGGCCTGTTTGCTGCATTCGCGTCGCAAGAGCCTGCTCTGGCCGGCGGGTGGCAGCGAATTGCTGGCCGCAGTTCAGGACTTGGTGCCGATTGAGCATCCCCCCCCCCCCGCAGTCGTCGCAGTTCCCGCAACTGGTGGAGTGGGTACAAAACGGTGAATGGAAATTGCTGGGGGCGGCCATGGCCGCTCTGCCGCAGGGCATCATCATCACCGAGGCCACGGCCAAGCCGCATTCCATCGTGTATGTCAATCCGGCTTTTACGCGCATCACCGGCTATACCGCCGAAGCCGCCATTGGGCGCGGTGCCGGATTTCTGGTGGCGGAAGATATGCACCAACCGGGGCTGGAGGCGATTCGCAGCGCACTGCGGGCAGGCGCCCCCGCCATGGCTGTCGTGCGTAGCTACCATCAGGACGGTCATTCGTTCTGGAATGAACTTCATGTCATGCCGGTGAAGGTGGACGGAGGTCGGGTGACGCATACCCTGAGCCTGCTCCAGGATGTCAGTGCGCGGGTATTGGAAGAGCAGAAACTTGGCAGCCTGGCGACCCACGATCCACTCACCGGTCTGGCCAACCAGATTTTGCTGAATGACCGCGTGCGACAGGCCATCAACCATGCCGAACGCGACCAGAAACTGATTGCGGTGTTGCAGATTGATCTTGATCGATTCAAGCATATCAACGAAGCCCTGGGGCACCGCGCTGGTGACATTCTGCTACAGGCTGTGGCCGGTCGCATGACGGAATGCGTGCGCGACAGCGACACCGTGGCGCGGGTGGGCGGCGATGAGTTTGTGGTGCTGCTCACGGGCATCGAGCAGGAAGATCATCTTCATAGCATCGGCAACAAGTTGCGCGAGGCGCTTGCCGCGCCGTTCCATTGCAATGGCCAGGAATTGCGCATTACCTCCAGCATCGGTGCCAGTCTGTATCCGCGTGATGCACAGGATGCCGAAACCCTGCTGCGTCTGGCCGATTTGGCGATGTATCAGGTCAAGGACGGTGGGCGTGATGATTTTCGCTGTTTTTCACGCGAACTGGCTCAGCGTGTCACTGCGCTGTCTGCTCTTGAAACCGATTTGCGCGGGGCTTTGTCGCGGCAGGAGCTGCGGTTGTACTACCAGCCCAAGGCCGACTTGTATTCGGGAGCCATGACCGGGGTCGAGGCGCTGATTCGCTGGCAGCATCCCACGCGGGGGTTGGTTGCGCCGGGCGATTTCATTCCGCTGGCCGAGAACAGCGGCATGATTGTCGCGATCGGCCAATGGGTGCTGCATGAAGCATGCCGGCAAGCCCGCGCATGGCAGCAGGAGGGGTTCCCGGTGATGCGCGTGGCGGTCAATCTTTCGGCACGGCAGTTCCGCCAGCCGGATCTGTATGAGCAGGTGGTGCACGCGTTGACTGTGAATGCGCTGGATGCCGCCTGGCTGGAGCTGGAGCTGACCGAATCGATGGTCATGTCTCACGCCGAATCCGCTATTGCCTTGTTGCGGCGCTTCAAGCAACTGGGCGTTAAGTTGTCGATGGACGACTTTGGCACCGGCTATTCCAGCTTGGGTCATTTGCGGCAGTTTCCGTTCGATACGCTGAAAATCGACCGCTCCTTCGTCCAGGATATCGTCACAGAACCGGATGATGCGCTGATCGCGCAGGCCATCATCGCCATGGCGCACAGCCTGCGCCTGAATGTCATCGCCGAGGGCGTGGAAACCGCCGGCCAGATGCAGTATCTGCGTGCGCATTTGTGTGACGAAATACAGGGCTATTTGTTCAGCAAACCGCTGCCCGCCGCAGAAGCCACTGAATTTATGCGTCGCGCACCCCTGCTGGATGGCGCAGGCCGTCACCCCGCGGTGGCACTGCGCACGCTGTTGCTGGTGGATGACGAGATCGAAATACTGAATGCACTGCGCCGCCAGTTGCGGCGTGGCGGCTACCGCATTTTGACCGCCGAATCCGGTATGGCCGCGCTGGAACTGCTGGCGCTGAACAAGGTACAGGTGATTTTGAGCGACCAGCGCATGCCTGGCATGACCGGTGCCGAACTGCTGTCACGCGTCAAGCTGCTGTACCCGGACACCGTGCGCATGGTGTTGTCCGGTTACACCGAGCTGAGTGCGCTGACCGATGCGATCAATCAGGGCGCGATTTACAAATTTATCACCAAGCCCTGGGATGACAGCGATTTGTGTGCGCTGATTCACGAGGCTTTTGTGATGCACGATGGTCTTGCACAGCAAGGCGCACATTCACAACATGGCCGTGAGGAAATTTCTGTATGAACATTGCCCCATTTCAGTGGAACGACCGTTACCTGACGGGCATTTCGATTATCGACAGCCAGCATAAAAATCTGGTTGATATCATCAATCGTCTGGGGCGCGTCGTGCTCGAATCCGATGCTGAGAAGTTGCCGCGCATCGTTGCCGAGGTTGTGAGCTACGCCGATCTTCACTTCAAATGTGAAGAGCGTATCTGGGAAAAAGGCATTGCCGAGGTGGCTGCGGTTACCCTGCACCACGAAAAGCATGGCGAATTCGTCACGCTGCTGACACGTTTTCAGCACGATAACGTTGAGCATTCGGTAGACGATGTACTGGCAGATGCCACCATGTTGCATCGTCTGCTCTCATCTTGGCTGCTTTATCACATTCTTGGCGACGATCAGGCCATGGCTCGGCGGGTGCTTGCACAAGACAACGCTGCGCCCGTATTGCCCTCCGGTAGCGAAGCGGTATTGCTCGAAGCGATTCACAATCTCTATGCCTCGCTGACCGAAATGAACCAGCGCCTGCGTGATAGCAACACGCAACTGGAAGCGCGGGTGGCCGAGCGCACGCGGTCGCTGGAACAGGCGAACAGCGAGCTGCGTCGCGAGCATGCCGAGTTGATGCAGGCCAGATTCAATCTGGATGAAGCACGGGCGCGCTTGTTCGAGAGCGAGCGTATGGCCTCTATCGGCCAGTTGGCGGCGGGGGTGGCGCATGAAATCAACAATCCCATTGGCTTTGTTAATTCCAACCTGAGTTCGCTGGGCGCGTATGCCGATGATCTGATTGCCACGCTGGACATTTACGCCACGGCCGAGCCGCTCATTGCGCGTGATCCGCAAATGATTGCAAAAATCCGCGATAACCAGCGCGAACGCGACATCGATTTTGTCCGCAAAGACATCAGGCAGTTGATCGGAGAATCCCGCAGCGGGCTGGATCGGGTCAAACGCATCGTGCAGGATTTGAAAGTTTTTTCCCATCTCGATCAGTCGCAATGGGTGAAAGCCGATCTGCACACCGGGCTGGACAGCACCATCGCCATCGTTATGAGCCAGATTCGCCAAAAGGCCGAGCTGATCCGCGACTATGGTGTGCTGCCGCCCGTGCTGTGCAATCCGGGGCAGATCAATCAGGTATTCATGAACCTGCTGACCAATGCAGAACAGGCCATTGACAAGATCGGCATTATTACGGTGCGCAGCGGCACGCAAGCCCAGGAAGTGTGGATCGAGGTGGAAGACACCGGCTGCGGCATTCCACCCGAACAGGTCGAGCGGGTGTTTGATCCCTTCTTCACCACCAAGCCGGTGGGCACGGGCACCGGGCTGGGCTTGTCGCTAGCCTGGAGCATTGTGCAAAGCCATGGCGGGCGCATCGAGGTGAGATCAACGCCGGGCAAGGGTAGCTGTTTTCGTGTGTATCTGCCGCGAGATGGCAAGCCGCCCTCACAAGTTGCAACGCCTGAAACGTCGCAGGAGTCAGTCGCATGAATGCTGCCCTGGCAGCGCATCCCGTGCGCACGCTGCTGCTGGTGGATGACGAAGAAAACGTGCTGGCCGCGCTGCGCCGGGTATTTCGCAACGCCGGCTACCAGATTGTTTGTGCCAGCAGCGGCGAGGTTGCGCTGGATCTGCTGTTGACGCACAAGGTGGATGTGATCGTCTCCGATCAACGTATGCCGTCAATGACCGGCACCGAGTTTCTGCGCTGCGCCAAGATCACGCACCCGCATGCACTGCGCCTCGTGCTGTCGGGCTATACCGAATTGCAATCAGTGATGGATGCGGTGAATGACGGGGCGATCTACAAATTTCTCACCAAGCCGTGGGACGATGCGCAGCTGCGTGCCAATATCGCCGAAGCCTTCGCGCATAAGGAGATGGCCGACGAAAACCGTCGCCTCGCCGCTGCGCTCGATCAATCGAATGCCGAACTGCGCTGCGCCAATCAGCAATTGCATGGCTTGCTGGCCGAAAGACAGCACCAGCTGGCGCTCGACGAAGCGGCGCTGACGGTGCTGCGTGAAGTGCTGCACGGCATTCCGCTGCCGATGCTGGGTGTCGATCGTGACGGTTTGATTGTTTGCGCCAATGCCGAGGCGGATGCGCTGCTGGGGGGTGGCGTGCCGCTGTTTGGCGAGAGCGCAACGGAGCGCCTGTCACCTGAGCTGTGCGCCCGGCTGGCAGGCAATGTGGCGGTTTCATTTAACTGGCGTGACGGCCGGAAAGTATGGCGCGGGCAATGTCGCAGTATTGGCGACCGCACGACGGTTTTTGGGCGCTTGCTAACGCTGGTTTCTACAAACCAGAAAGGCCTGTTTCAATGACTCAAGCGCCGTCCTTTCTGCTGGATCGTGAAACATTCTTGCGTGGCGTCGGCAAGCTGCCTTCATTGCCGGCAGTGCTGGTCGAGGTGATGGAATCGCTGAATGCCGAACAGCCGGTGCTGAAACAGTTGGCCAGAAAACTATCGCGCGATCAGGCGCTGGTGGCGAAGATGTTGCGTATTGCCAATTCTTCGTTCTATGGCCTGCGCGGGCAGGTCGGCTCGATTGATGATGCGATTCAGGTGCTGGGCTTGCGGGGCATTCGCTCGCTGACGGTCACGGCGGCCGTTTCTGGCGTGTTTTCTACTGTGCCGTGCCCGGATTTTGATTTGCCGCGTTTCTGGCGTCACAGCATTGCCACGGCGCTGTGCGCGCGTGAGCTGGCGCGCCAGCGTGGGTTTAACGACGGTTATGCCTTCGTCGCAGGTTTGCTGCACGATGTCGGGCATCTGGTGCTGGCGAGCTGCTTTCCTGCGCATCTGGCGGCAATTCGCCGCACGGCGGGCGAGACCGGGCAATCCTGGTTGCTGACCGAGGAGCGCGTGCTGGGTGTTGACCACGCCGCGTTGGGGCGCATGCTGACCACGCATTGGCATTTCCCGCAGATCATCAGCGAGGCCATTGCGCTCCATCACACCGGCGGTGCCTCGATGGACACACTGGGCGGTGTGCTGTGTCTGTCCAACGCGCTGGTGCATGCGCTCGATCTGGATAACCCTGCTACCGGGCAGATACCGCAAGTTGATGCGCAAACACGCGCCCTGCTGGGCATGAGCGATGAAGCCTGGAACGCGTTGGTGTCGATGTTGCAAACCCAGACGGCAGAGGCGTGTGCGCAGCTGATTTCTGTATAGCCAAAAAAGTATTCTGGAGACGATGATGACCCAAATACCATCTGAGAATTTATCCAAAACCCACGCACGCTGTTTCCAGGTGCTCGATGCGATTGATACGCCCATTGTGCTACAGCGCGATGAAACGCTTCTCTTTGTAAACACAGCGTTTGAGGTGCTGAGCGGTTGCCCACGAGAGCGCTGGATTGGGGTGCCCTATCAGCAAATGGTGGTCATCAAACAGGCTGCGGTGCTGGAGGCGCTGAATGCGCAATGCCTGCGTGGCGAGGCAACCGATGCGTGTTGTGAATTCGCCATGGATGTGGCGGGTCTGAATGAATGTTGGGTATCCGTTACCGTGCGCTGTGTTGATCTGCTGGACGATGGCTTGCCCACCGTGATGTATCTGCTGCACGACCTGACCGAGCGACGGGCGGCCGCGCAGCGTGA
>CAJBIL010000359.1 GCA_903953145.1 uncultured beta proteobacterium | reverse complement strand
GATAGGCCAGCAGACGACCATACGGCCCGCGCGTTTCCGCAGCATGAATTGCGCCAGCAATGGCATGCTTGACCCGGCCCGGCGCTTCGATATGCGCTTCCATGCCGCTGGCTGAAGCGATGTAGCGCTGAAATGCTGGCTGATACTTGCCCAGATCGTGCCAGAGACCCGCCAGCTCGGCCCACGGCCCGGCCTTTGTCAGCGCGGCAAACTGTCCGGCCAGCTTTGCCACCGACAACAAATGATCTTCAAGCGAATGAATCTCGAACTCACCGGATGCCAGTTCGCGCACATGAGCAGCGCGGATCACGAGAAAAACCCAAGAAGAAGGGAATGAAAAAGCACAGAAGCCGTTTTCGCCAAAGGATGCTTTTATTCTGCGCCCATTCCTGCGGAATAAGCAGATTGATTTTCCACTGAGGTGATGCGCTGCGCAACGCAGTTTTTGCGCACCCTCGGTTAAGCGCCAAAGCCCCGATCAGGGCGCTTGTTGTTAATCCACAAAAGACAGGAACCTCGCACTGCCAAAGGGCTTCGTTTTTTTAATTTGCAAATACCATAATTAGGAATGCGCACGCTTCCCGCCAGGACGAAGCGCTTGCAGCCAACGGCAACACGCAGAATGAATGTTTTTTACTGAATACCCGGAGACGCTTGATTTCGAGACCTGGACTGGCGTTTCACGCGATCGTCGCTAAAGCCGCCATGACAATTCTTGGCTTTTCATGCACTTCGCCAGCGTCCGTTTTTATTGGGCAACTTTTTGACGGATTCAACCTGGGGCATCGAAAAACGTCCAAGCCACCACGCGGCTTGTCTTCTGCCCTTGCGCCATGTCAATGGTTTTCCACGCCGCCCCCGCCCGCCGCAACGCGGCATAGACTGCCGGCAGGCTGGCAGCCCTGGAAACCAGCGTCGAAAACCACCGGCAGCGGGTTGCATGAACGACGCTGTCTTCGATCATCCGCCGCACAAAAGCAGCCTCGCCACCGGGACACCAAAGCTCATTGCCCTGCCCGCCAAAGTTCAAACGGGGCGCAGCCCCCGGGCGGGTCGATGCCTTGCCCAGATTACGCCACTTGCGTGCCGAGCCGGCCTGCGCCTCGTCCGGCGAGGCGTGAAACGGCGGGTTGCACAGCGTGAAATCAAAAAACTCGTCGCCCCGCAACACGCCGCTGAATATCTTCTCCGGTGCGCTCTGCTGGCGCAGCACAATGCACGCCCGCAGCCCCGCATTGGCATCAAGAATCCCTTGCAAGGACGCCAGCGCGCGGGGATCAATATCGCTACCGACAAACGACCAGCCGTATTCGCTATGACCGATCAGGGGATACACGCCGTTGGCGCCCACACCGATATCGAGACCGCGCACTTTAGCGCCTCGCGGAATCTCGCCGCCCTGATCCCCCGCCAGCAGATCGGCAATGACATGCAGGTAGTCGGCCCGGCCGGGTATCGGTGGACACAGGTAACCAGCCGGAATCTCCCAGCCGGCAATGCCATAAAACTGCTGCAACAATGCGCGGTTAAGCGCCCGCACGGCCTGCGGATTGGCAAAATCAATCGACGCATCGCCATGGCCATTGGGCGCTACAAAACGTGCCAGCGCCGGGCAGGCGGCAATCAGCTGCGGGAAGTCATAGCGCCCGCGATGGCGGTTACGCGGATGCAGGCCGGATTTTTCCTGCAGTACGTCCGCCCGTTGCGAAGGCTTCCTGGTCATGGCGTTACAGACAAATCAACGCAGAATCACAATGAAATCGCCGTCTGCCGGCCAG
>CAJBIL010000358.1 GCA_903953145.1 uncultured beta proteobacterium | reverse complement strand
TTGGCTGACATATAGAGATCTTCGGAGCCGCCCTGCGCGATGGCGATCCTGACGTTTTCACGTTTCTCAAAGAGCTGGGCAATCTCGGTCATTGGCTTGACCATGGTGATACCGCAGTGCAGCAGCATCTCGGGTTTTGTATTTTGCGCGAGGGCCGGAATGCTCAGTGAAAGCGCAAGCGCGACAATGCCGCGAATGATTTTTTGCAACATACGATTCCTTTGTCTTTTCCTTATTGCGATAGGGGGGATTATAGTGTCTGGCGATCTATTCCTTTCGCCATGCCGACACAAAACATGGCTGATACGAGATGCACGAGTTGCGCGGGCTTCTGGCAAAATGGTTGTGCTTAAAATTCACCACTAACGCATTACCTGGAATCAGCATGCTCAACCTTAATGCGCAACAGCGCCGTCGTCGTTTTATGGCGCTTGCCATCATCGTTGCGGCTTATATGCTGTCTTTCTTTCAGCGCTTTGCGCCGGTCGGGATTGCCCAGGATCTGATGGCGGCATTCAACACCACCGCGTCTTCGCTGGGCGTGCTGGCCGCCACTTATTTCTACGTTTATACCTTGATGCAGGTGCCGACCGGTATTCTGGTCGATACGCTCGGGCCGCGCCGCATCCTGCTGCTCGGCAGCGTGGTGGGCGGGATTGGCAGCCTGATTTTTGGCATGGCGCCAAGTCTTGAGCTGGCGCTGGTTGGGCGAACGCTGATCGGGCTTGGGGTGTCGGTTACCTTTATCGCCATGCTCAAAATCATCGCCGTGTGGTTTGACGAGCGGCATTTCGCCAGCGTGGTTGGCGTATCGATGCTGGTTGGCAATCTGGGATCGGTGCTCGCCGGTGCACCGCTGTCGTGGCTTGCGCAGACGGCCGGCTGGCGTGGCGTATTCATTGGCATTGCCGGCCTGTCGCTGGTGCTTGGCGTGGCCTGCTGGCTGCTGGTGCGGGATCGTCCCGAACCGGCCACCCCCGACGGCAATGCGCAGATCAAGCCGCATTTTGACCGCACGGTGGTGATTGGCAGCCTGCTTTCGGTGATTCGTAATCGTGATACCTGGCCGGCGGCTTGCGTTAACTTTGGCCTTGCCGGCAGTTTTTTTGCTTTTGCCGGCCTCTGGGCAACGCCCTTTCTGACGCAGGTGCATGGCTTGACGCGCAATGTCGCGGCCAACCATCTCAGTCTTTACTTTGCCGGATTTGCGCTTGGCTGCGTGCTGATCGGCACGCTTTCCGACCGGATCGGCAAGCGCAAGCCGGTGCTGATCGTCACTAGCCACCTGTTTGTACTGATCTGGCTGGTCTGGCTGTTCGGCGGCACATTGTCGTTGAGTGTGAGCTATGCATTGTTCGCCCTGATGGGGCTGACATCGGCCAGTTTTACGCTGACCTGGGCCTGTGCCAAGGAGGTTAACCCGCCGCTGCTGTCGGGGATGTCGACCAGCGTGACGAACATGGGGGGCTTTCTTGCCGGCGCCCTGTTGCAGCCGCTGGTTGGCCGGGTGATTGATTGGCACTGGCAGGGTGGGCTGACGTCAACGGGCGCACGCCTTTACACGCCCGAAGATTTTCACGTCGGGTTGTTGCTGATGGCTTGCTTTGCAAGTCTCGGCGCGTTGTCCTCGTGGTGGATTCGGGAAACCGGCTGTCGGAATATCTGGAAAGCCCCCGTTTGACCCAACTAATTTCGCCCTGCTGCCGGCCTTGTTTTTGATTAAGCA
>CAJBIL010000357.1 GCA_903953145.1 uncultured beta proteobacterium | reverse complement strand
TTCGTAAAACAGCCTGCGCCACAGCGCAACCCAACCTCAACCCGATACCTTATACCCCAACCGGCGCAACGTACGCTCCGCTGCCAGCACGCCGCGATACTGCGCCTCTTAAAAAAGAGAAAATCCGCTGACGTCGGCATGGGCAAAGCGAATACGTTTTCCGTCGGCAACAAAATGCTGACGGGCGTTGCCCGAGAGAAAGCCGGGCACGGGGCGCGCCATAGCGTGACCGTTGCGGAAGATGTCGAGGCGAGTGGTGACGGCGCGGATGTCGGGATGCGGGCGTTCGAGTTCGGCGAGAATTTTTTCGGCCCAGACTTCGCGCGGAGTGTCGTGCAGGAGCGCCCGGCCTTGCTGCGGCGTCATGTCGTTCAGCGCCCGGTAGTAGGTGAACACGGTGGCCGCCGGGCGCAGGCGCATCTGCTGATGCGTCGCTACCACGTAGCCGAGGCCGGGACCGCTGTGCAGGACGTTATCCCAGGCGGGCGGCGCGCCGGTGCGGTCTTCAGGGAAGCGCGAGAGTGTGAGGTTGGCGACCAGCCACGGGGCGTGGCTGTAGCTGCGTGCGGCCGCTTTAAGTGCCGCGTGGCCGACAAAAATGTGCGGCACCAGAAAGACCGGCGCAGCCCAGATCAACTGATCGGCCACCAGCCTGAGCGTGCGCTTTTCGACCGGCAGCCAGAGGTCGACTTCGATCTGCTTGCCGGTATCGACCACACGGAATGCCAGTGCGTTTTTGAGCAGCCGGTCGCCGACCCGTTTCGTGATCGACTGCGCCATGCCGCGCGCCAGCCAGGCATTGCCTTCCGGTGCGGTGAGCACGGTATCGCTGGCGGCGTCCTGCGCTTCACCGTTGCGGCTGGCAAAATAATGGATGCCCGCCCAGGCTGAAACTTCTGCACTGCCGGTGCCGTAATCGTCCCGGCAGGCGTAGTCGACGTACCAGTGCAGCTGCGGCGAGTCGAGCTTTTGTGCCAGCAGCCAGTCGCGCATGGTGAGCTTGTCGAGCGCCAGCAAATCGGGGGCGCGGCTGGCATACGCCATCGGCAGGGCGAAGGCACGCCGGCTGACCCCGTCCTTGCCCAAATCACGCCGCTGGCGAAAGCCCTCCATCAGCGCATAAAAGCGCCGGTACTGTTCACGCTCGGCAGCGCTGACACCGGTTTGCGGCAGAATGCCCTCCTGCCACTGGCCGTTGCGGTAGAGCCGCTCCTGCGGCGTGCTGCACAGATAGCGCTCGTCGTAACGCGGCCGTTCGGCCTGCGGGTCGCCCTGCAACACGCCCAATTCGGCGAGCAACTCGCGCACGGCGGTGGCTTCGCGGTTGGGTAGCGGCAGATAGTGCGCGCCCCACGGGTAAGCGCTCACCGCGTTACTGCCAGCGCGCGAATTGCCGCCGGCCTCGGCCTCCAGCTCGACCATCAGGAAATCGCCAAATCCCGACTTGGCGAGCTTCCAGCCGGCAGACAGGCCACCGATACCGGCGCCAACGATGACTACTGGTATGCGGCGCGTTTCGGAAGGCTGCGGGAAGTTCGGCGCGCGTAGCAGGTGGCCAAGATCAAGGGAAGCGCCGTCGAGCTCGCCGGGAGGTAAAGGCGGCAGCGTGTTTGTACAGCCGGCCAGCGAGGTCGCGCCGATGGCAAGCGTGGAAGCAATGAATTCGCGGCGATCCATGCGCTTAGCGAATCACGTTCCGCCACTCGTGTTCAAAGTAGCGCACCAGCACTTGATTGTTGAGCCGGTTCACCTCGGCATCGACGCGCGCCATGTCTTTGGGAAACTGGAACAGTGCGGGGGTGGTTTCCGGGGCCAAGAAACGGGTTTCGACGCCATAGGCAGCCGGCGGCTGATAGGCGCGGCGTCCGGCCAGAACGAAGCCCCATTCGCCGAACGACGGCACCAGCGCGTGATAGGGCGTAGTCACCAGACCGACACTCTCCAGCGTGGTGACCACGCACCAGAAAGACTGCCGTGCGTAGAGCGGTGAGGTGGATTGAATAACGGCCAGCGCGCCGGCAGTCAGATGTTTTTCGAGGAGGCGGTAAAAGGCTGCGCTGTAGAGTTTGCCGATAGCGAAGTTGGAGGGATCGGGGAAATCAATGACCACGAAATCGAACAGATCATCATGGCTTTCCAGCCACAGCAATGCGTCGGCATTAACGACATTGACCTTGGGCGAATTGAGCGCATCGGCATTGAGCTTGCGTAGCGGCGGCGCCGTCGAAAACAGTTTTGTCATCGCTGGATCAAGGTCGACCAGCGTGACTGTTTCGATCTGCGGGTATTTGAGTATCTCGCGCACCGCCAGCCCGTCGCCACCGCCGAGCACCAGCACGCGCCGTGCGCCGGGCAGCGTCGACAGCCCCGGATGCACCAGCGCCTCGTGGTAGCGATATTCATCGCGTGAGCTAAATTGCAGATTGTTGTTCAGATGCAGGCGCAGGTCGTCCTTCCAGCGCGTGATAACGATGCGTTGATAGGGCGTGGTTTCGGCATGCACGATTTCGTCGGCATAAAGGTGCGCTTCGGCCAGTGAGGTAAATTGGCCGGCGGCCGCAAAGCCGGCAATCAGCAGCGCCATCGAAACAAACCCCTGCACGCGCAGCCAGCCGCTGTTGTGCAACTGCTCACGAAACAGCCACAGCGCCCAGAGCGCAACCAGCACATTGAGCAGGCCGAAAAGCAAGCCGCTGCGCACCAGCCCGAGGTGTGGCACGAGCAACAAGGGGAAGAGGATGGAGACGACCAGCGCACCAAGATAATCAAAGGTCAGCACCTGCGAAACGAGATCCTTGAACGCCAGATCGTGCTTGAGGATACGCATGATGAGCGGGATTTCCAGCCCGACGAGCGCGCCGATACCGAACACCGCGAGATAAAGCGCCAGCTTGAACGGTGCCGAAAACCAGACAAAGATAAAAAACAAGGCAGCCGCCGAAAAACCGCCCAGCACACCGACCATCAACTCGATCTGGATAAAGCGCGCCACCAGATTGCGCTCGACATAGCGCGACAGCCACGACCCCACACCCATGGCGAACAGGTAGGTGCCGATAACGGTCGAGAATTGGGTAATCGAATCGCCGAGCAGATAGCTCGACAAAGCACCGGCGATCAGCTCATAAGCTAAGCCGCAGGAGGCGACGACAAATACGGAGAGCAGCAGCGCGTGGTTCATTCGCGTTCTGAAAAAATCAGTTATTTGTGCGAAGTGCGACCACTACTACCGGAGACACGCGACGTTTGCGCGCTGGCGTCGCGCTCGAAGAGACTCCAGCCTTGATACTGGGCATTGGCGAAAAAAACCAGTGCGAGCAGACCAATAATCAGGTTAATTTTGACCATCTCAGTCACCGCCCCCGCCATCACCGCCGCCATCCGAGCTATCCCCGCCAAAGTCAGCGATATCACCCGCATCACTGGTGCTATCGTCACCTTTACCACCCGTCAAATCACTCTCAGCCCAGCGCTTCGTCTCAAACGCATTTCTGCGCCAGCGCGAAAACAACGGGAAGACGACGAGAAAAATCAGCGCCAGCACGTAGTTCGACCAGCCGACCGGATTCCGTACCACTTCAATAGTGTCGGCAATAGCCGCTCGCCTGTCCGTCCCGATCTCATACTCAACAACAAGGTAATAATTACCGGGCGGGAGATTCTTGAAAACGATGGCATCGTCCTTGGCGCCCTCCGCCCAGCTTTCGCCGTCATCGACGCCTTTATAGTGGCTAATCTCCTGGACGCCGAGAAAAGCCTCGCCGGTATTTTTCTCAACCAGCGTCGTCGTCAGCCCGAGCCAGTTATTTTCCACATCCGTGTTATGCCGGACTAGCAAAGCCCGCGCCCGACTCTGCAAGTTGAACTCCTGCGTCGTTAGCGTCGTCTCGTCGGCAAACGGCGAGAGCACAAGGCGCTGTTTGAGCACCAGCTGCGAAGCAAAGAGATAGACGAATAGCAACTGCACCACGGTAGCCAGCAAACCCAGCTTCCAGAACAGGTGACACACCCCGCGATGGCGCTCAATCAGCGGATTCGGCTGGTTGGCATAAACACCCTTGCGCTTTGGTGGCGATACTGTAATTTTGAATGCCGCACACAGCGCCTCCGGTTCCAGATACTCGCCCTGCGACCAGCTTGCCTCGTTTGCTGTCACCTCGCGTGAGAGCATCAACGGCGGGCAAATGTAATCCTCAAGCATCGCCGTTTCGCCAACCGCCACCCGCCAGTAAAACTCGCCGACGACATAGACAACCCGGGCTTCAGCGCTGCTGAAAAGCTTGAATTCCTCTTTGTTACGAATGAATTTCGGCGCGCCGAGACTGACCGATGGGGGGCTCGACAGGGTGCGCACGTAATTCCAGTGCCCCTGATATTCAGTGAGCCAGGCAAAGCCCTGTTCAACGTTGAACAACAGGTATTCATCCCAGAGATAATCGACGCCGGCGCTGGTAGTCTTGCGGCGCAGATAGCCGATCACCTCCCATGCAATATCGTGCAACTTGCCCTTGCTGCCGAGCGGCAACCATGGCGGCTCACGCAGCCCCTGTGCGGCGCGCGCCAGCAGCTTCATGCTGTCGTTCTCGATGCCGATAATCGAGCCGCAGCTATCACAGGCAACGCTCTCAATCGCCACCGAGTGGATACTTAGCGGTGATGCGCAATGCGGGCAGTTAAAGGCGCGTGCCTGCACCGTGGGGGCAATGCCGGCAGATGACTGGCGGAGATTGGCAAGCTTCAGCGCGTCAAAAGTCGTTGGCTGCCCGACAAAAACCAGCGGCGGCGTTTCACTGTAATCAAGGGTGACAAAGCGGTCATTGCTGCGCAAATCGGCCGTGTTGACGTCATAGCCAACGTCAACCTTGAACGGCAGCTCACCCTGCCCGGAAACGCAGCGTGCAGTTTGCAGATCGGTGACAGCAAAACGGCGTCCGGCAATATTGACCGGCATCTCCGGGCGCAATGTTTCAAAAGCCGGCAGCGCCTCACTAACCGCCACCTGCGCACTGACCACAAATTCGCCACTGGCTTCCGACAGCCAGCCACTGCGCCCGTCATCAAAAAGGATGTGCCACTCGTTCCAGATTCCCGACGCATGCTTGAGCTGGATACGCCCGAGAACGCCAAAATGCAT
>CAJBIL010000356.1 GCA_903953145.1 uncultured beta proteobacterium | reverse complement strand
GCTTATCAGTATTGTGCGCTGATCACTCAGGTCAGCCAGTTTGACTCGCAGGAAGCGGCACGTGCTGCCGCAGAGGGGGCGCTTGAGGCTATCTTTACTGCGCCCGCAGTGGTGCAGGCACCTCAAAACGCTTTGCCGGACGATCTCAGCGAGCCGCCTCAAGTCTCCCGCCGGGCCTTCTTCAAGCGTGTGGCCGGCCGTTGATCGGTGCCGGTTTT
The DNA here is from genome assembly GCA_903953145.1 of uncultured beta proteobacterium. Classification (GTDB taxonomy): domain Bacteria; phylum Pseudomonadota; class Gammaproteobacteria; order Burkholderiales; family Rhodocyclaceae; genus CAJBIL01. The sequence goes on along the minus strand of CAJBIL010000356.1, from coordinate 3,313 downwards.
ACCAATTTCTGCGCAGGTAATTGATCTGGGATAAACTCGGAGCCTCCTGTTTTTTAGCGTCGACAAATGAGCAAGGCATTCACTCGGGAAACTGATGCGGATGACGAAGACGAGGCAGAATCTGCGTCCGTCAAGTTGCCTGTAGGCACGCAAAACTATATAACGCCGGGTGGTCACGCGCGCCTGCTTGCCGAGTTCGAGCAGTTGATGCGGGTCGAGCGCCCGAAAGTTGTCGAGGTTGTCCATTGGGCGGCGTCAAATGGTGATCGTTCGGAAAACGGCGATTACATCTATGGCAAGAAGCGCCTGCGCGAGATCGACCGCCGTATTCGTTTCCTCACTAAACGGCTCGATATTGCGCAGATTGTTGACCCTGCCCGGCAGTTGAACCCCGATCAGGTATTTTTTGGTGCGACAGTCACTATTGCCGATGAAGCGGGGCTGGCGCAGACCTATCAGATCGTCGGTGTTGACGAGACAGATTTCAGTCGTGGGCGCATCAGCTGGGTATCGCCGCTGGCACGTGCCTTGCTAAAAGCGCGTGAGTCCGACATCGTGCGTTTTCAAAGCCCGGCGGGCTGGCGAGAAGTCGAAGTGCTTGAGATTAACTACCGGAGTATCGAGCGATGAGCATTGACTTGCCCGTTGAAGAATTCATGCAGCGTGAACTGCTTGAATGCCCACCCACGACGCCGGTTGGCGTGGCTGCCCAGTTGATGCGTGATGCGCGTTGCGGCTCAATTCTGGTGGTCGACGCAGGGAAACCCGTTGGCATCTGGACTGAGTCAGATGCGTTGTCGGGCAAGTGGTCTTCGGTGGCGGATCTGGATCAGCCGGTTTCAGTCGTGATGAGCACGCCGGTCAAGCATATTCCGTTGCAGACAACGCTCGGCGAAGCTGCACGAATTTTTCGTGTGTCCGGGGTGCGGCATTTCCTGGTCAATGATGCTGACGGGCGTCATGTCGGCATGATTTCCCAGACCGATGTCGTTCGCAATCAGGGCGTCGCTTTTTTCCTGCATGCGCGCAGTGTCGCGTCGGCGATCCATAAAGCGCCGGATTGCGTAGATGCGCACACCTCATTCCGCGAGGTGCGCGAGTTAATGCACCAGCGCAACCTGAGTGCCGTCGTCGTGCGCGATGGCATTCGATGCGGCATCATTACGCCACGAGATGTTGTGGGCGCGCTAGGTGCGCGGCAACTGGATACCTGTGCTGCCGAGGTTGCCAGTTTCCCGTTGTTAACAATTCCCGCTGCAGCCACCTTGTTTCAGGCGCGTGATATTTTTGCCAAGCAGCGGATTCGTCACCTTGGTGTAAATGACCAGAATGGCGTGCTGGTTGGCCTGCTGTCGTTTGCCGATATTCTGGATAGTGTCGAACACGAGTATGTGCACGACCTGCTGGTGCAACTCGAACACCAAACCGAGCGTTTGCAGATTACCCAGCGTGAGTCGGATCGCCAGTCGAACCTGACCGAAGCAATTCTCAACGCATTGCCAATCAGCGTGCTTGTCAAAAATGCCGAGGGAAAAATTATTGCGTCGAATGAAATGAGTAACCGGATCATTGGTCGGCCGGCCAACGATATTGTCGGGCGAACCGAGGCTGATCTGTACTTGCAGGAGCGTAGTCTGGACCGTCCGGATAGCGCGAACGACGATGCGCGCGTAATTGCAACCGGGCAAACATTGATTCGTGAGTTGCAACTGCGCGACGGCCGTACCGTGTTGTCGCATAAACGGGCAATTGCGGTTGACGATGCTTCGCTGCTGATCGCGGCGGCAATGGATGTGACCGAATGGAAGCGCGCCGATGCCTTGATGGTTAGCAGCCACCATGTGCTTGAGCTGATTGTGGGCGGTGCCGAGTTGCCAGCCGTACTCGATGCGCTGTGCAAGCGTATGGAAACACACCTCGTTGGCGCGCTCTGTTCAGTCCTCTTGCTGGATGCGGACGGCAAACACTTGCGGCATGGTGCCGGGCCGCGCTTGCCGGCTGAGTATTGCCGGTTAATTGACGGGGTGGCGATCGGGCCTTCCGTAGGCTCTTGTGGAACAGCGGCATTTACCGGGGAACCGGTGATCGTCGAATCGATTGCCAGTAGCCCGCTGTGGGCCAATTTTGCAGAATTAGCTGAGCGTTTTGGCTTGCGCGCTTGCTGGTCGACGCCTTTCTTTTCCGCCGAACGCAAGGTGCTCGGTACGTTTGCCATTTATTTTCAGCAGCCGAAATGCCCGGACGATAACGATCAGATGGTCATTGCCCAAGGCGCTCGACTGGCCGCTTTGGTTGTTCAGCGCTGGCAGCAGATTGCTGAGTTGAAACGCCTTGCAACAACCGACTTGCTGACTAATCTGAGTAATCGCGCACACTTTATTGATAGCGCTGAAGCCGAATTACGACGTGCCGACCGTTTTAATCGTGACTTGAGCGTTCTGATGATTGATATCGACTTCTTCAAACGGATCAATGACGGCTATGGTCACGCTGCCGGTGATGAAGCCTTGCGGGTTTTTGCACGGGCGTTGCTCAAGGAAACACGTGAAATCGATCTGCTTGGTCGCCTCGGTGGTGAAGAATTTGCGGTGTTGTTGCCCGAAACATCGCCGGAAGCCGCGCTGCTGGTCGCTGAGCGAATTCGTACGGCGGTTGAATCATCAAGTTTTTCATTCCACCGCAGCGCGCCAATTTGCTTCACGGTCAGTATTGGTCTGGCTTATTTGCAGTCGGGCGACAGCCTTGACAGCCTTCTGGCGCGTGCCGATGAGGCGCTTTACCGGGCCAAACACAGCGGGCGCAATCGGGTCGAGCGCGGCGATCAGGCCTGAATCATCACGCAGCCGGGGGCTTGAAATGCACTGGCTTACCCCCAAGTAGCAGCCTGTCGCCGGATGCCTTCGTGCCCCCGGAACCTTCCGTCAGCAGTAAATCAACGTTTTTCATGGAGTTTTTAATGGGTGCCAACAAGGAAACGCTCGGCTTTCAGGCCGAAGTAAAACAACTGCTGCATCTGATGATCCACTCGCTGTACAGCAACAAGGAAATTTTCCTGCGCGAGCTGGTTTCCAACGCTTCCGATGCCTGCGACAAATTGCGCTTTGAGGGGCTCAACAATGCGGCGCTGTACGGCGACGATGCTGAATTGAAGATCCGCCTGTCGTTCGACAAAGCGGCGCGCACGCTGACCATTTCTGACAACGGCATCGGCCTGTCGCGCGATGAGGCGGTTGATCACCTCGGCACCATCGCCAAGTCCGGCACCCGCGAGTTTTTCTCGGCGCTGACCGGCGACCAGTCGAAGGATGCGCAT
>CAJBIL010000355.1 GCA_903953145.1 uncultured beta proteobacterium | reverse complement strand
GTGCACACTGCACGCAAACCAGCAGTACAAAGCCTGCCAGCTGTTTAAGGAGTTTGATCGACATTTATCTGGCGCTCTCTTATTGACGCGGTGCAGCCGCGCGCGAACGCGGCGTTTGAGCTTGCGGTAACGGTTGCGGGTCGAGCTCGGCAACCGTCAGCACATCGTCGCGCAAATATTTTTGCGCTACCGTTTGCACCTGCGCGGCAGTCACCGCCTGTAATTTTTCGAGCATGCGCTGATCGAGCTTGTATGAAATCCCGACCGCTTCGAGTTGGCCAATTTCCATGGCTTGCGCAAACATCGAATCGAGCTTGTAAATCTGGCCGGCGACGAGTTGTGCCTTCGCCCGTTTCAACTCCTCTGCCGTTACGCCCTCTTGTTGAATTTGCGCCAGCTCGGCTCGGAAGCCAGCCTCCAGGGCTGCCGGGGCTTTCCCCTCGCTTGGCGAGCCCTGTAGATAAAACATGCCCGGCCCGCGCGACTTAGCGTCATAACCAACCCCGGCGGCAACCGCCAGGCGCTGCTCACGAATCAGGTGTTTTGAGAAACGCGCCGCATCATGGCCATCAAGAATCGCCGAGAGCATTTCAAGCGCATAGGGATCAACATCTTTCTCGACATCGCGAATCACCGGCACCTTGTACGCCATCAGCACCACCGGCAACTCGGCCGGCGCCTTTACGGTCAGGCGGCGTATGCCGGTCTGCGGGGGCTCGTCCTGCGGTTTGCGTAGCGGCAGCGCACGTGGCTTCAGCGGGGCATAGTATTTTTCAGCCAGCTTGAAAACAGCCTCATGGTCGACATCGCCAACGATCACCACATAGGCATTATTCGGCACATACCAGCGCTCATACCAGTCACGTGCGTCCTGCACGGTCAGGTTTTCCAGATCGTTCATCCAGCCGATGATCGGCACCCGATAGGGGTGCGACTGAAAAGCCACGCCGCTCATCTGCTCGAACAGCATCGATTGCGGCTGATCGTCGGTGCGCAACCGGCGCTCTTCCATCACCACCTTGATTTCCTGCGCAAACTCTTTGGCATCCAGACTGAGGTGGCGCATGCGATCTGCCTCAAGCTGCATCATCTCCTCCAGCGTCTGCTTTGGCACCTGCTGAAAGTACGCGGTGTAGTCATGGCTGGTAAAAGCATTGTCGCGCCCACCGGCAGCGGCAACGCGGCGATTGAATTCACCCGGGCCGGCAGCTGGCGTTCCTTTGAACATCATGTGTTCGAGTACATGCGCAACGCCGGTCGTGCCGTTTGTTTCATCCATACTGCCCGCGCGGTACCAGACCATGTGTGCCGCCGTTGGCGCCCGGCGATCTTCCTTGACGATGACGCGCAGTCCGTTGGCCAGCTGATACTCAAAGGGGTTGGCCAGCACCGCCGGCGCAGCCAGCGTCAAGAGCAGCGCAAAGAGGTAATTCAGTCTCGTGGTTCGCATGGGGGTGAATCGCTTCTGTTAGAATTTACCGTTGAACGGATGGCGTGCCAGGCAGGCACGTCACCGTAGATAAGCCTTTGCGACGGCATATTACCATCGCCGCAAGCCCTGAAAGCCTCTGAGACTCGGAAGTAACATGTTTGGTTTCCTGAAGAAATCGCCCGGCAAAACCGAAGCCCCCAAAACAGCCGCAGCTGCCGAAGTCGTCGAGCTCCCGCTCAGCACCGCGCCCGCCCCCTCCTGGCGCGAACGTCTGCAAGCCGGCCTGGCGCGGACCCGCGCCCAGTTTGGTGGGAAGATCAAGTCAATCTTCTCGCGCGGCAAGGTTGATGACGAACTGCTGGAGGAGCTTGAAACGCTGCTCCTGACCAGCGATGTCGGCATGGAGGCCACCCAGCACCTGCTGCACGAACTCAAGACACGCGCCAAACGCGACAAGCTCGAAACGCCACAAACAATCCAGAAAGCCCTCGCCGACGCACTGCACGACCTGCTGCATCCGCTCGAAAAACCGCTCGATGTCTCCACTCACCGGCCGTTCATCATCATGATCGCCGGCGTTAACGGCGCGGGGAAAACAACATCTATCGGCAAGCTGGCCAAGTATTTTCAGGCACAAGGCAAATCGGTATTACTGGCCGCTGGCGACACCTTCCGTGCAGCTGCCCGCGAGCAGTTGCAAATCTGGGGGGAACGTAACGGCGTGACCGTCATTGCACAAGCGTCCGGCGACCCCGCCGCCGTCATCTTCGACGCCATCGCGGCGGCTAAAGCACGTGGGATTGATGTCGTTCTCGCCGACACGGCCGGGCGTCTGCCTACGCAACTGCATCTGATGGAGGAAATCGCCAAGGTGCGCCG
>CAJBIL010000354.1 GCA_903953145.1 uncultured beta proteobacterium | reverse complement strand
GTTTGCTGTGATTCGTTTTTCAATGAGCAGGCAGGTGCCGGCATCGAGGGCGATTGCGAGGCTGTCTTTGTTGCCATGCTGACAGTGGTAGAGGGTGGCCCCGGGCAGGGCTTGGGTGCTGTTGATCTTGCTCGTTCCCAGGTGTTCGGCCAGCGCTTCGCGGGTGATGGATTGCCAGTCGAGTGACTTCATGGGTGGATGTCATTCAGTGTCCGGCCATCGCGCAGCATGGCGGCGAATTGCTCCGCAGGCATTGGGCGGGCGAAGTAGTAGCCTTGAAATTCGTCGCAGCCATGCGCTTTTAGGACGTCCAGTTGTGCCCGGTGTTCAACGCCTTCGGCAACGACGCGCATGCCGAGGCTGTGCGCCATCGCGATGATGGCATTGGCAATCGCGGCGTCGTCGCTGTCGGTGGTCAGGTCGAGGATGAAGGAGCGGTCGATTTTCAGGGCATTGATCGGAAATCGCTTGAGGTAGGCCAGCGAAGAATAGCCGGTGCCGAAATCGTCGAGATAGAGGCGGCAGCCCAGTGTTTTTAGCTCGTGCAGCGCCGCAGCAGCGGCTTCGGCATGGATCATCACCATGCTTTCGGTTAGCTCAAGATCAAGCAGATCGCCCGGGATGCCTTCCTGCTCAAGAATTTGCCGGATCGTCGAGGCCAGGTTTTCCTGACGGAACTGGCGCGGTGAAATGTTGACCGCGACCGGGACGACTGGCAACGACGCATCGCACCAACGGCGCAATTGCCCGGCGACCTGGCGCAGCACAATTTCGCCAATCGGGATGATGAGCCCGGTTTCCTCGGCCAGCGGGATGAATTCCAGCGGGTTGATCAGGCCGATTCTCGGGTGAATCCAGCGCACCAGCGCTTCTGCACCGATGATGCGGCCGCTGATCAGATCGATTTTTGGCTGGTAATAGACGGTCAGTTCGTCGGTTTCCAGCGCACGCCGGAGGTCGCCTTCGACATCCAGCCGGTTGATCGCCATGCCGTGCATTTCGGGCAGGTAGAAGCGATAGTTGTTGCGGCCATGTTCTTTGACGCGGTACATGGCGAGGTCGGCATTGCGCAGCAGGAGGTCGCCTTCGTCGCCATCACGCGGGAACAGGGAGACGCCGATTGAGGCGGTGATGACGAGTTTTTTCCCTTCGATATGGAGGGGTTCATTGACGGACTTCAGTATTTTGCTGGCGATCAGCGCCACATTTTCCGGGTCGGCAACACTGGTCAGAACAACCACAAATTCGTCACCGCCGAGGCGTGCAACGGTATCGGTGTCTCGCACGCAGGCGTTTAGCCGTCGTGCGATTTCACGCAAGAGCAGATCGCCGGGGGCGTGGCCGAGGCCGTCATTAACAACCTTGAAACGGTCGAGGTCGATCAGCATGACGCCAACGATTTCTCCGTCGCGTCTGGCGCGGGCAATGCCCTGATTGATCCGGTCGCCGAGCAGGTTGCGGTTGGCCAGCCCGGTCAGGACGTCGTGGTTGGCCTGAAACTCGAGTTGCTCTTCATAGCGCACGCGTTCGGTGACATCGTTCACGATGCTGATGAAATGCGTGGTCGCGGCCCCAGATTCATCAAGCACCGGGGCAATATGCAATTCGTTCCAGAACAGGCTGCCGTCCTTGCGGTAGTTGCGCAGCACAGCATGCGCTTCACGCCGCTCGCGCAGCGCGATGCGTATTTCGGCGAGGCCTTTCTGGTTGAGATCATCACGCACCAGAAAACGGCCGTTTTTGCCGATGACTTCGCTGGCGGGGTAGCCGGTGATTCGTTCAAAAGCCGGGTTGACGTAAGTGATCGGGTGTTCAAGCTGTGCGGTGGCGGTGATCATGATGCCGTTTGAGGAGGATTCGAGCACCCGTTCGCGCAGGCGCAGGCTGTTTGCAACATGCTTCAGCTCGGAGATATCTTCTTTTACGGCAACGAAGTTCTGGACGTTGCCTGCTTCATCCTTGATCGGAACGATCAGCTGGCGCTCCCAGAACAGCTCACCGGTCTTTTTGCGATTGAGGATTTCACCGCGCCATTCCTTGCCTTCCTTGATGGTTTGCCACAGTGCTTCATAGACTGATTCCGGTGTTAGCCCGGATTTGAGGATTGCCGGTGTCTTGCCGACCAACTCGTCGCGCGCATAGCCTGACACTTCGCTGAAACGCGGGTTGCAGTAATCGATCAGGCCATTGAGATTGGTCACCACCACGGCGACCGGGCTTTGCTCGATAACACGCGCGAGCTTGGCCAGTTCGCCCGAGATGTGCTTAAGCTCGCGGTTGCAGCGCAGGGCGTGCAGGCAAAGCGCGAGGTCGGCCGCGAGCACGTTGAGTAACTCACGTTCGTCGCTGGCGAATTGGCCGTTTTGCGGGTCAATGTCTGCATCAATGCGCAGGCACCCGAAATGCTGTTGATGCGCGCTGAGGGGTAAAACGATCTGACCACTTGTCAGTGCCAGTGCCGGTGCAGGCTCGCTGTCGATGCTGATGCTGGCATAGCCACTGATCTGGATCAGTTGCCGGCAATAATCATCGTGCAGAGCCTGCTCGCTGGTCGCGTTGAGTAATACCTTATGGCATGCACTGGACATTTCCAGCAGGCGTCGCAGCCGTTCGATACTGGTTTCGGATTCGGGCAGCGCTGGTTGGTGTGTGCCGGTGTTCATGTCTCCCCCTTTTTTCTCGTTTTTTTGACATT
>CAJBIL010000353.1 GCA_903953145.1 uncultured beta proteobacterium | reverse complement strand
TCGGCTTCCGGCAGTTTTCGCCACGCGCCTGGGAATCGGCATGGCTGAATCTGGCGCCTGACCTGCCCGTCTTACGCAAGGGGCTGGACGGCAAATGGCGGAATATGCTGAACTTCGCGGAGAAGGCCGGCTTGACTCTGGAAGCCCGCAACGACGATCAGGCGTTTGAATGGATTCTGGCGCGCTACCGGGAGCTGATAAGCGAAAAGGGCTTCAGCGGATCGCCCATCAGCCTGCTGCGATCTCTGCGCCAACACCTGCCGGTAGATGGGCAGCCGATCATCCTGCGTGCCAATCATCGAAATGAGGCGGTTGCCGGCATCTGCCTGGTCTGTCACGGGGCGGCAGCCACTTATCCGTTGGGCTGGAATGGAAACGAGGGCCGCAAGCTTAAAGCTAATCAGTACCTCCTCTGGCAAGCCGTTGTGACCCTCAAGCAAGCAGGCATACGCTGGTTTGACTTGGGTGGCATTGACGAGAACCTTACGCCCGGCATCAGTGCTTTCAAATCGGGCCTCGGCGGCGAACAGTACGAACTGGTGGGAGAGTATTGGAAATGGTGAAATCTCTCCACACAGTCGCGATAACAGGGGCTTCAGGGTTTATTGGGAAGCATCTTGTGGAGCACTTAAGGCAATCGGGTACTCTGCGGATCAAAGTGCTGTCCAGAAAGCAACAAGGGCAATCCCATGGATCAGAGCTTGATCCTGGATTGGAAGTAATTCAAGGAGACCTCCGCGTACCGAATTCGCTTAACCGTTTTCTGGAACCCGGATGCACAGTGGTGCATCTTGCGTATCTCAAAGGCTGCGGAGAGTCAGCAAATCTTTCGGCTACTAACAACTTGCTCGAAGCGTGCAAGGCTGCGAAGGTGAAACGTTTCATTCATTGCAGCACGGCGGCGGTGTTTGGGCGTATACCGCACAATATGATTACCGAGGATATGCCCTGCCAGCCGACAAGCGAGTACGGCATAACCAAACTCAAAATAGAGCGGGCAGTTCTTGCCGCCGCGCATGACGGTTTCGACATTGCGATTCTCCGTCCTACTGCTGTATTTGGTTCCGGGAGCGGATCTTTGGAAAAACTCGCGGAAGATCTTATGGCTGGAAAGAGGTTACGGAACTACTTGAAGTCCTGTCTTTTTAACGAACGACGGATGAATCTGGTTTACGTGGCCAACGTGGTGGCAGCGATTGTTTTCATGATTCGGTATGAAAAGAATTTTGAAGGAGGGGTTTTTATCGTTTCTGACGATGACAATCCAAAAAACAATTTTGCTGATGTTGAGCGCGTTCTAATGCATCGCTTATCGATTAAAGATTATTCGCTGCCACTCTTTTCGGTTCCATTAAACTTGCTTTCATTTCTCCTGAAGTTGATGGGGAGAAATGATGCCAACCCAAGATGTAATTACGACTCCCGCAAGCTGATCGACCTTGGTTTCAGGCGACCCGTTGCCTTTGAGGCTGGATTGAAAGCTTATGCTGACTGGTATCGCTCCAATCAATGATGACTGACAATAACTCCATGAAAAAAACTGCCCTGATTACAGGCATCACCGGACAGGATGGCGCCTATCTGGCCGAGTTTCTGTTGAACAAAGGCTACGTCGTGTACGGCATCAAGCGACGTGCGTCGTCATTCAACACAGCTCGAGTGGACCATCTGTATCACGACCCGCACGAAGACGGCGTGCGGTTTTTTCTGACCCACGGCGACATGACGGATTCGTCCAATCTTGTTCATCTCATCCAGAAGATTCAGCCCGATGAGATCTACAATCTTGCGGCCATGAGCCATGTGGCGGTGAGCTTCGTATCGCCCGAATACACAGCGGACGTCGATGCCATAGGGCCCTTGCGCATGCTTGAGGCCATACGAATTCTGGGTATGGAAAAAAAGACTCGCTTCTATCAGGCATCGACGTCAGAGTTATATGGACTGGTGCAGGAATCGCCACAAACGGAGACCACCCCTTTTTATCCCCGGTCACCGTATGCAGTGGCCAAGCTATATGCGTACTGGATTACGGTCAATTACCGCGAAGCCTATGGCCT
>CAJBIL010000352.1 GCA_903953145.1 uncultured beta proteobacterium | reverse complement strand
GCGGCTTCCTGCGAATGCGTCACCAGAATACCAATCGCGCCGGATTGCCGGATGCGCTCAGCGAGCAGCGCCAGCACCTTGGCGCCGTTTGCCGGGTCGAGGTTGCCGGTCGGTTCGTCGGCCAGCACCAGACGCGGGCGATGTACCAGCGCACGGGCAATCGCCACACGCTGCATTTCGCCCCCGGAAAGCTCGCGCGGCCAGCTGTTTGCGCGCTCACCCAGCCCCACGGCATCGAGCAACTGCTGCGCCGGTTGCTCCGCCGCCGTGCCGTCCAAGCCTTGCAGCCAGAGCGGTAAAGCCACATTCTGGCGCACCGTGAGATGCGGCAGAATGTGGAATGATTGAAACACAAAGCCCAGTTTATCCCGGCGCAACCGGGTCAGCGCGTCTTCTGCCAGCCCGGCATAATCGACGCCATCAAGCGCCAGTTGCCCGCCATCCGGCCGATCCAGCCCGGCGATCAGGTTGAGCAGGGTGGATTTCCCAACGCCGGATTCACCGACAATCGCAACGTATTCGCCGGCCTGCAAATGCAGCGAGATATCGCGCAGAACGCTGCGGCCGTTGAAGCGTCGGGAAAGGTGATTGATTTTTAGCACAGTGTTTTAAGAGACCATCCGGGGCGGGTGAAGTTTCGGGTTTGCCGTAATCCGTGTATAGAAGCCCGTGTTGCGAACCATCCCCAATGGGGATATTCTGGTGGTCATGAAACAACAAGACCTCCTTCGCCAGGCCATGACGCAGTCGAGCCAGACCCGTGCCCAATTGGCCGAAACCATGGGCGTCGCCAAACGCACGCTCGACAAATGGCTGCTGCCTGAATCATCGCACGACTTCCGCCGTATGCCGGAGACGGCTTTAAGGTTGCTCGCCAACCAGTATGGCGTGCGTAAGACGGCCGATCTATCCATGCCTTACGACTGGTCTAATCCCGCCATGCGCGATGAAGCACTGATCCTCAATGTGCTGCGTCGCGCTCATTTTCCTGATCTTGTGCAACTGTGTATTGATCACGGGCTGGACAGGGTGCGCTCATGCACTGATGCAGCGCTGAGAATGGTGCCCGCGTCCGAACAAAGCATTCTCGCCCGCATTCTCACGCGCATGCTGCGTAGCATCGAAATTGCCATGGCCGACCATTCAGAGCGCCATTCTGCATCTGCGTGACCAAAACTATGATTGAGTGGATGACTGATCCGAATGACTAAATTAAAGCGCACGGTATTGCCGCCGGCTACCGTCGCAGTCATTGACCGACTGGCGGTCGAAACTGCACTGGCGCGTTTCTGTCTGATCGGCGGCACCGCCATGGCGATTCAAGTGGGTCATCGTCGCAGCCTCGACATCGACCTTGTTACTTTCGACAAGACGTTGGATAAAAATGAACTCTCCCGGGCCTTACGCGCCAAAGGGGCAACCCTCGTAACGCCGCCATCAATGATCTCTTCTGCCAGAATCAACGGCATCGATTTGCTGTCACAGGTGCAGGACTACGTACTCGATGGGGTGAAAGTGCAATGTTTTGCCGATCCTGCCGGTCAATCTTTTGCCTCCGGTGTTCAAGTCGTTGCTGGCTGGCGCTTCGGCCTGATGGATCTGCCGACGCTATTCGCCATGAAAAGCGCACTTTTGCTCAAGCGCTCCCGTTCGCGCGACTACTTCGACCTGATGTGGTTTTGCCAGCACCAGGGAAAAACCTTGGCGGATATTGTTGCTGCGGCGCAGGCTGTTGATGACAGTCCGGAAGTCCCGACCGTGGTGGAGCACAAGCTACTCGGATTGCTGCCGCTCGATACAGAGGATGAGGGGCTTGATCCGGTGGGCGTGGAAATAACACCGGCGGATATTTTTAGTTTTTTCGAAAAGCGAGTGCAGGCCGATGAGGTGGCGCAAGTCAGTGCCATACTTGCTCAAGATTTTCACAATTCGCCAACGGAGAAATGATGCACCAAATCAAAGTTGGCGCTGTAATCAACGCAATAAAGCAACTGGGTCAGCAAGCTTCTAAAAGGCAATAGGCATGAGCGAGAATCAAACAAGCGTTAGCGACAACCCGGCCAGCAGTTTTCCGGTGATTCGCCAGATCACGGCGGGCGCCATTCCACGCTGGTTGCAGGCCGGCTGGCGGGATTTCCGGTGCAGCGGTAAGGCCAGTCTGTTTTACGGGGTGTGCTTTGCGGCCGCCGGCTGGCTGATGCAGATTGTTTTTGCCAAAGCCTACGCGCTGTTTGCCGGGCTGACGACGGGGTTTCTTCTGCTCGGGCCGCTGCTGGCGATGGGGCTTTATGATCTGAGCCGGCGCATCGAGTTGGGCGAACGCCCCACGCTGCTGCCCAGTCTGGCGGCCTGGCGCCCTAATCTATCTAACGTGGCCTTGTTTTCAGCGTTGCTGGTGGTTGTTTTGCTGGTCTGGGCGCGCGCGTCGATCGTTATTTTTGCGCTGTTTTTTGATGGTGGCTTGCCGACGTTTGCCGATGTGGTGCTCACCGTGCTGACCTTCGAGCAACCGGATTTTGCCTTGGCCTATTTTACGGTCGGTGGTTTTTTCGCCATCTTTGTTTTCGCAATCAGCGTGATTGCCGTACCCCTGATGGTTGATCGCAAGACCGATGCGGTGACTGCGGCGATCTCCAGCGTGCTGGCCTGTGCGCGCAACCCCGGCCCGATGCTGCTTTGGGCGCTGTGCATCGTGCTCCTGGTCGGCATTGGTTTTGCGACGTTTTTTCTGGGTTTGATCGTCACCATGCCGGTGATCGGCCACGCGACCTGGCATGCTTATCGTGATCT
>CAJBIL010000351.1 GCA_903953145.1 uncultured beta proteobacterium | reverse complement strand
TCAAGAAAGCCCATCGCGTCGATGTCCTTTTAAGCTTACTGCTTTAGGTTGATTGACGATACGCAGTTTTTGAATCCAGGGCTTCTTGGCCTTGGCTTTTTGAATACAGGAACCGAACATCTTAATTAAGTAAAGTAAGAGTGTTCGAGGATTCTAAGCGGTCGTTAATCGTTGGCGGAGGCGGTGAGATTCGAACTCACGGAGGACTTTCATCCTCGTCAGTTTTCAAGACTGATCCATTAAACCACTCTGGCACACCTCCAATATTTCTCGAAAAACTGTGGTTGCCGAAACATCCACTTAAATTTTCTCAAGAATCATGAAGCAAAAAACTTCGTTTAAGATTTTAGCATAAGAGAAAAATACCGGCTGTAAAGGTAAGCTGTAATTCAGCAGTTTCAGTGCCGGAATCTGCGCTCTCTTGCTTGGTAGGCCTATTTCCGATATTCAAAACTGTAGGGCTATCTTTAATCTCATTCAACAAACAATCAGGCCAATCCGAAGATTGGCCTGATTGACTTGCAATTACTGGTGCGCCCGGAGCGATTCGAACGCCCGACCCCTTGGTTCGTAGCCAAGTACTCTATCCAGCTGAGCTACGGGCGCATACTTAACGAAGAGCAGCATTATATAGACTTGTTCCAATTCACTCAAGTTTTTTTGATGCAGGGTATTCAAACCATAAAATTGCGTTCAACTTTCCATTCGTGCGGAGAACATGCTGGCAGCAATAATCATGGCTCCACCTACCCATTCCCGAAGGCCGGGGGTTTCGTCTGCCAGTAGCCATGAGGAAAGCGCAGCGAAGCCTACTTCCGAGAGCATGACAACGATTGCGCGGTTGGCGGGTACGTTGGCCAAGCCATATTGAACAACCAGATTAGCGACGATCAGCACGCAGCCGATGAGGCCGATTAGAAGCCAGGCTGAATTGTGTTTCGGTATTTGTGCATGGCCCATCCCGGTCAGTAATAACATGAGTCCAAGCACAACAACACCGAAAAAGGCGGTCAGCGACTTTAGCTCGATAGAGACATGTTCTGTGCGGCGTGACAATACGTTGAAGAGCGCGAAGGAAAAGCCTGCGCCAAGGCCTAGCCAGTCAGCGCTGTCTTGCGGTACTGGCAGCCCGATTCCTGGGTGCCAGAGCATGGTTAGGGCACCGGCAAGAGAAAGAAGTACGACAAAAACCCCAAAGCGGTTGAGGCGTTCGCCAAGCAAACCGCGTGATAGCAGAACGGTCCAGAGCGGTGCAAGATAAAAGAGAAGCAGTACACGCATTACCTCGCCGGTCAGTGTGGCAAGGACGTAGCCCAGATTGCAGGCGCCGGCGGCAAGCGCCAGCCAGAACAAGCTCCATGAGGGAATAAACTTGCCAAGTGATCGGCGAAAAAAGAATGCGCCCAGAATCAGTGCAACACCATATGTCGCTGTTGATGCGAGGATGCCGTCAATACCTGCGTCGCGCAGAATGCGGTAGGGATACCAGATCAGTCCCCAGACTAGCGCCCCGGTCAACAATGCAGAAATCGCAGTACGATCCTCACGCGACGAACTGCCATTCTGGATTTCCTTTGTGCTGCCTTTCACCACCAAGCGATGCCCCTTATAATTCTTTGTCTGATACTAACTGCTAAAAAAACGTGAATCCTCATCTTGCCCAGTTGCAGCCCTATCCCTTTGAAAAACTTCGGCAGTTGCTTGACGGGATCAAACCGAATCCCGATTTTCGCGAAATCAAACTTTCTATCGGCGAACCACAGCATGCTACCCCCGCTTTCATCAAGGAGGCGCTGACTGCTGGTCTTGGTGGACTAGCGAATTATCCTACCACGCTGGGTAACCCCCCGTTGCGTCATGCGATTGCTGCATGGCTGGAGCGTCGCTATGGGCTTGCGGGTATCAATAGCGAGACTGAGATCATCCCGGTCAACGGTTCACGCGAGGCGCTATTTGCTTTTGCACAGGTGGTGATTGATCCCTCCAAAGGCTACGTGCCCTTGATTGTCAGCCCCAATCCGTTCTATCAGATTTACGAAGGGGCTGCTTATCTCGCGGGTGCCGAGCCACGTTTCCTGAATACCTTGCCTGAAAATGACTTTGCTTTTGACTATGCTTCGTTAACGGATCAGGAGTGGCAGCGGGTTCAATTATTTTATGTGTGCTCGCCGGGTAACCCGACGGGCAAAGTATTGAATCTCGAGGATTGGAAGCGTTTGTTTGCGCTGTCCGATAAGTACGGTTTTATTATTGCCTCGGATGAATGCTACTCGGAGATTTTCTTTGAAGAAGCGAATCCGCCGCTTGGTGGATTGCAGGCTGCCAAACTTCTCGGCCGTGGTTTTGAGCGTTTGGTCATGTTTTCCAGTCTGTCGAAGCGCTCCAATGTACCGGGGATGCGCTCGGGTTTTGTCGCTGGCGATGCCACGGTTCTGAAAAAATACCTGCTTTATCGCACCTACCACGGCAGTGCGATGAATCCTGCTGTTCAGGTGGCCAGCATCGCAGCCTGGAATGATGAAGCGCATGTGCGGGAAAATCGTCGTCAATACACGGAGAAATTTGCTGCCGTAACGCCCATGCTCGGCGACGTTCTGGGTGCCACCATGCCGGATGCCGGCTTTTATCTTTGGGCACGCACGCCGAAAAACATGGGTGATACTGACTTCGTCCGACGCTTGCTTGCCGACTATAATGTTTCGCTGGTGCCGGGCAGTTATCTGGCGCGTGAGGCGCAAGGCGTTAATCCGGGGGCTGGCTTCGTTCGTGTCGCACTGGTTGCGCCACTGGCTGATTGTGTTGAAGCCGCTGATCGTATCCGTTCATTCATCTTAAAACTCTAGGAAAAGAAAATGCAGGAAATCCAGCAGATCATCGAAGACGCATGGGAAATCCGCGCCACGCTGCAACCTGATAGCGCACCGGCAAAAATTGGTGCGGCTGTCGCGACCGTGCTTGGTGAGCTTGACGAAGGAAAATTACGCGTTGCCGAGAAAATCGATGGCGACTGGATCACGCACCAGTGGATCAAGAAAGCGGTTCTTCTGTCTTTCCGCCTTGAGGACAACAAGGTCATGGATGGTGGCCCGATGCGCTACTACGACAAGGTGCAAACCAAATTCGCAAATTATGATGCAGAGAAATTCGCCCGTTCGGGAATTCGCGTTGTACCGCCAGCCGGTGCGCGGCGTGGCTGCTATCTGGCAAAAAATGTGGTGCTGATGCCTTCCTTCGTCAATATCGGTGCTTACGTCGATGAAGGTACGATGGTTGATACTTGGGCAGCGGTCGGTTCATGCGCGCAAATCGGTAAGAATGTTCACCTTTCCGGCGGTGTCGGCATTGGTGGTGTTCTTGAGCCATTGCAAGCTAACCCGACAATCATTGAAGACAACTGCTTTATTGGTGCGCGCTCCGAGGTGGTTGAGGGCGTCATTATCGGGGAGGGCTCCGTCCTTTCAATGGGTGTGTACATCGGCCAATCAACGAAAATTTATGATCGTGAAACTGGCGAAGTCCATTACGGCCGCGTACCTCCCGGCTCTGTGGTTGTCGCCGGGAATCTGCCGTCGAAAGATGGCAGCTATAGCCTCTACTGTGCCGTCATCGTTAAAAAGGTTGATGCCCAGACACGCGCCAAGACCAGCATCAACGATTTGCTGCGTGGCGACTGAGCGCAAAGCGCGTCTGCAACTAAAACTGGCAGCAAACCGGCGGAGGCAAGATGATTCTCGATAAACTTTTCCAGCTAATGGCAGAAAAGCAGGCTTCGGATATCTTCATCTCCGCCGGCGTGCCAATTCATATCAAGATTCAGGGCAATACGGTTCCGGTCAATCAGCAAATGATGGACCCGGCAATGATCGAAAAAATTGCCTTTGAACTGATGTCGCCTGATCAGCTAAAAACTTTTGAAGCAACGATGGAGATGAACCTCTCCTTCGGGGTGCCGCAGGTCGGTAATTTCCGGATCAATATTTTCCGGCAGCGGGCATCGATTTCGATTGTCGTGCGCTATATCCTTGGCAATATCCCGGCGCTTGAATCATTGATGTTGCCGCAGGTATTGTCCGAGCTGATCATGGAGAAGCGTGGGCTAATCCTGATTGTCGGATCGACCGGTTCAGGTAAGTCGACCACCATTGCCTCGATGCTCGATTACCGCAATGCCAATCGTAGCGGGCATATTCTGACTATCGAAGACCCGATCGAGTTTTTGTTCAAGCACAAAAAATCGATTGTTAACCAGCGTGAAATCGGCATGGACACGCTCGGTTGGGACATGGCGCTGAAGAACGCCATGCGCCAGGCGCCGGACTGCATCCTGATCGGTGAGATCCGCGACAAAGAAACCATGCAAGCCGCGATTGCCTACGCACAGACTGGCCATCTTTGCCTGGGTACATTGCATGCCAATAACAGTTATCACGCGCTGAACCGGATCATCAATTTCTTCCCGCTCGAAAGCCGTACGTCGCTTTACCTCGATCTTTCAGTCAGCCTGAAAGCCATTATCTCGCAGCGTTTGGTCCGCAAGCCGGATGGCAAGCGTACGCCAGCAGCCGAGGTGATGCTCAATACACGCCATATCCAGGAACTGATCGAGCGCGGCGAAGTTGCGGCGGTTAAGGATGCAATGGAGCAGAGCCTTGCACCAGGTTCGCAGACTTTCGAGCAATCGCTGTTCCGCCTGTTTCGCGATGGCATTATTACGCTTGACGAAGCTTTGGCGAATGCCGATTCGCCCTCCAATCTGTCCTGGTTGATCAACAACTCTGAAATCCCCAGCAGCAGTTCTCAGACGGAAGAAGCTCAGAGTGAAACACCGATTGATTTTTCTGCGACCAATCCTGGTGGTGCCTCCTTTAAGGAGTTCACGTTGAGTCTCAACGATCATGATTAATGAAAAAATGCCCGTAAATCGTGCAAAAGAAAACGCATCAGAAGCAACGCTGCAACTTGCAGAACAACTTATTTCCTGTCGTTCAGTCACACCCGAAGACGGTGGCTGTCTGCCGATTATTGTTCAGCGTCTTCAGCAGATGGATTTTGTCTGCGAATACATCAATCGTGGTGCGGTGACCAATCTTTGGGCCCGGCGCGGTAATGTCAGTCCGCTGTTGTGCTTTGCCGGTCACACCGATGTTGTTCCCACCGGGCCGCTTGATCAATGGCACAGTGACCCGTTCCAGCCTGTACAGCGCGATGGTTTGCTCTACGGGCGTGGTGCTGCCGATATGAAGAGCTCGCTGGCTGCTTTTGTGACCTCGGTCGAAGCCTTTGTTGCAGCGCGACCCGCACACAGCGGATCGATTGCCTTACTCCTGACCTCCGATGAAGAGGGCGATGCGACCGATGGGACCGTTGCCATCACTGAGGCATTGCGTGCCCGTCATGAGGCGATGGACTACTGCATCGTTGGCGAACCGACGGCGGTTGCCCAACTCGGCGATACAGTCAAAAATGGCCGTCGTGGTTCGCTCACAGGCAAGCTCGTAGTCAAGGGCATTCAAGGGCACATCGCCTATCCGCATCTGGCAAAGAACCCGATTCACCTCGCCGCTCCGGCCATTGCCGAACTCGCGCAAATGAACTGGGATCAGGGTAACGAGTTTTTCCCGCCGACGACCTGGCAAATTTCCAATATACATGGTGGTACAGGCGCTAACAACGTGATTCCCGGTACCCTTGAAATCCTCTTCAACTTCCGTTTCTCGACGGCAAGTACGCCCGACGGG
>CAJBIL010000350.1 GCA_903953145.1 uncultured beta proteobacterium | reverse complement strand
TGACAGCGTTGTTACGGCGGCAGGCGAAGGGCTGAGGTTGATTCAACCTCAACCTCAACCTCAACCTCAGCGTCAACCTCAGCTTGCCAATCCTGCTTCGTAATCTGCAATAGCAACAAGCACTTGCTCAAAGGCGATTGCCAGGCTGTCGCATTGCTTTGTAGCGTTCGGCCAGTCGGCGTTGGCTGCTGCGTTCTCCAGATCAGCCGCCAGGCGCGCCATGCCTTCGATGCCAAGATTACCGGCGGAACCTTTGACCTCGTGAGCCAGCGCCTTCAAGGCGTTGGCGTCTTGCTGCGCCGCTGCGGCTTGCAACTTCTCCAGCAATGGCCGGGTTGCTGTGCGGAACAGGTCGAGCAGTTCCATGATGACTTGCTGATCGTCACCAAAGAAATCATTGAGGCGCGTGAAATCGATTGGCTGGCTTGATGGCGATGGTCGCGATGATCGTGATTCGGCGGCTTCATGCGCCGTGTCCATGCTGGCTGACTGATTGATCCATTCCGCCAGCAAACTGCCCAGGCGTTCCGGGTTGAACGGCTTGCTGATGTAGTCATCCATGCCGGCGGCCAGGCAGCGCTCGCGGTCGCCTTGCATGGCGTTGGCGGTCATCGCGATGATTGCGATGCGTTTGGCACCGGGTTGTAAATGTTCTGCTTTGCGAATCGCTGCCGTCGCTTCAAAACCATCCATCACGGGCATCTGGCAGTCCATCAGAATGGCGGCGTAAGGTGGCGGACTCGCTGCCTGTGCTGCACTCATTGCCGTTACTGCCTCCTGACCATTGTCGACAATGTGCAGCGCATAACCGAGTTTGTGCAGTTGCAGGCGGGCGACTTTCTGGTTAATCAGATTGTCCTCGGCAAGCAGGATCATGGGCCGGGGTTTGGCGGCAGCGGCTAAATCAACTGCGTCTGTTGTGACTGATTGCTTCAGTAAGGCTGGTGCCGGGCGGGCCGCGTTGTGCGTTTCATCCGGCTCGACGAGCGGGAGCGTAAACCAGAAAGTGGAGCCTTTGCCCTCGTCACTGATGACCCCGATTTCGCCGCCCATCAACTCAACCAGCCGTTTGCTGATGGCCAGCCCAAGCCCGGTACCGCCGTATTTGCGTGTTGTCGAACTATCTGCCTGGGTAAATGACTGGAACAGCCGCGCCTGTGTCGCCGGCGAGATGCCGATGCCGGTGTCGCGAATTTCAAAGCGTACCTGTTTCGTTTGCAACACATCGTCTGTCAGTTCGAGCCGTGCGCTGAGTTCGACGTTGCCGTTCCGGGTGAATTTGACAGCGTTACCGAGCAGGTTTAGCAGCACCTGGCGCAAGCGTGTCGGGTCACCAAGCAGGCGGGCAGGGAGCATTGGATCCACAAAACTGGTCAGCGCCAGATCTTTCTCCCGCGCTTTTGCCGCCAGCAATTCGGCGACACTCGCCACCACCTGCTCCGGTGAAAGATCGGTAATCTCGATAGCCAGCTTCCCAGCTTCGATTTTCGAGAAATCGAGAATGTCATTGATGATGATCAGCAGCGCGTTGGCCGAGTCGCGCACAACGCAGGTGAAATCATGCTGCTCGGCGCTCTGCGCTGTATCCAGTAGCAGGTCCGTCATACCGATGATGCCGTTCATCGGTGTGCGTATCTCGTGGCTCATGGTGGACAGGAATTCCGACTTGAGTCGGGAGTTTTCCAGCGCTTGATCGCGCGCCGTGCGCAGCGCTTCTTCGGCCTCCTTGCGTGGGCCGATGTCGGACAGCAGGCCGATGTAATGGCTGACCTTGCCATCCTCGTCGTGTACCGGCGAATAATGTAGTTCAGCCACGTAAAGCTCGCCGCTCTTGCGCTGAAAATTCATTTCCAGCGTGATGCTGTTGCCGGTCGATAGCGCGGTGCTGAATTCTGCAATTTTGTCTGGGTCGGTGGCGGGGCCTCGCATGATGCCTGTGCGTTGGCCGACCGCATCATCCGGGGCGAAGCCGGTAATCCGGCTGAAGCCTTCATTGACGTAATGGATCGTTGGCCCGAACTCGTCGGGGTCTGCGTTGGTGATCAGAATCCCCTGCTCGATTTCCTGAATCGCTGTTTCCACCAGCTTGAGGCGGGTGCGCGTTCGCACTTCATCCGAAATATCGCGTTTGATGGCGATGAAATGCGCGATCACGCCATCCTCGGTGATCGGCGTTATCGTCATCTGCTCCGGATACACGCTGCCATCCTTGCGCCGGTTGCTCAGCTCGCCCTCCCAGGGCTTTCCTTGTAGCAGGGAGTTCCACATTGTCTGGTAGAACGCGGCATCATGCAGCCCGGAATTGAAAAGGCTGGTTTGCTGGCCGATGACTTCGCTTGCCGCGTAGCCGGTGGTCTCGCAAAACGCCGGATTGACGTATTCAATGACGCCATCACGGCCGGTAATCACCACCATGTTGGCGGCAGCGTCGAGTGCTGCCTGTTGCAGGCGGATTCGCGCTTCGCTCTCGTGGCGCTCGCTGAGATCCTGAAATGAAACCAGTGAGCCGACCACTTCGCCATCGCGCAGCAGTGGATTGGCGCGATACGAAACCGGAATCAGCCGACCGTCAAATGCCACGAAGTGATCTTCGCCCGCGAGTGATGCGCCTTCCTCCAATACCGCAATCAGCGGGCAATCTTCGCGCGGGTAGGCTTCGCCGTTTGGTCGTGTGTGGTGAATCGACTG
>CAJBIL010000349.1 GCA_903953145.1 uncultured beta proteobacterium | reverse complement strand
CGGCGCAATGCCTCGAGCCGGCTTTCCTGTGCCGCAGATGTGGCAACGATCAGCTTGCCGCAGCGCTGGTGATCAACGCCGTGGCTATGGCAAAAATCATAGAGCAGGTGCCGGCCGGTGACGCACAAGCGGGCTTTTTGCGAGCCGGCCGGGTAATACAGGCCGGCATGGATCACCTCGCTGTTGCGGGCGCTGGTTTCAGTGCCAAACGCATCGTGCTGTTCGAGGATGATGGTCTCGATACCGCGCTGCGCCAGCGCGCGTGCGCAGGCCAGGCCGACGACGCCTGCGCCGATCACTACCGCGCCGATTTTCTCCATGCTGTATATATCTCCGCCTGATAGCGCGCATTGTAATCTCTGCCGGCGATTGCGGTGAGATGGGCGTAGGCAATACGCTGGAAGGCGCACCAGCTGGTCATCTACGCAGGGTGCTCGCCGGCAGGCCAATGAATACGCGGGTCTTCAGGATTTTATGAGGTAGACCGCCTATCCATGCGCCCCGCAGGAAGTACCCTTGGGGTGCGCCCCGCAGGCGAAGGGGCCTATGGCTCAAGTACCCTTGGGGTGCGCCTTGCAGCCAGCTTGCTGGTTCAACGTACAGTAAAAACCGAAACCCCCTTTGGTTTTTAACTGGCACATTAAATATGTTTCTCAATATTGACAAAAATAACAAATTGTCTATTATGAGAAACACTATGCCATCCAAGCCGCCAGAAATATCGAAAGCAGTCGCCGAACAGCTTGTAACGCTCGGTCAGCAGATTCGCGCTCAGCGCAAATCTTTGCGGGTTAGTGCCGTCGTTGCCGCTGAATCTGCCGGGATGTCTCGGGTAACGCTGCACAGGATTGAACGTGGCGAGCCTTCGGTAACCATGGGCGCCTATCTGAATGCCATGGCAGCCCTTGGCATGGCGCTGAGCGTCAACAGTCCTCCAGATTCGCTCTCAAACACCGGCATTCAGGACAAGCCGGGCTGGATACCCGCTCGCATCAATTTGGACAGCTATCCTCAGCTCAAGCAGCTTGCCTGGCAGGTTCAAGGCACTAACGCGCTTAAGCCGGCCGAGGCGCTGGGTATTTACGAGCGCAACTGGCGACACGTCGAGACTGCGGCGATGACGGCAGCAGAACAGCATTTGATTGATGCCTTGCGCCTGGCATTTGGGGGTGAGCAGCGTGACATCTGAGCCATTCAAGCGAACACATCACCAGTTGATTGCTCAGGTTTTGCATGCCCTGGATGGCGCTATGTTGCGTGAAGCCAAATGTTTGTTTGGCGGCGGTACTGTCATCGCCTTGCGATACGGTGAATACCGGGAGTCAGTCGACATTGATTTTCTTGTTTCCGATGTTCAGAGCTATCGCAGCTTGCGCGAAAAGCTGACCGCGCCGACCGGTATCAAAGCGATTATGCGGGATTTGGCGGCACCACTGACTCAGGTCAGAGACATGCGGGCAGATCAATATGGCATCCGGACGGTGTTGATGCTGGCGAATCAAGCAATCAAGTTTGAAATTATCCTCGAAGGGCGCATTGACCTCGAAAAACCGGGAGCCGGTGATGAAGTTTGTGGCGTCGCCACGCTCACGCCGCTCGATATGGTGACGAGCAAGTTGCTCGCAAATTCTGATCGGTGGAACGATGATGGCGTTTTTAGCCGGGACGTCATTGATCTGGCGATGATGATGCCAAGCTTGCCACTGCTTCGAAAAGCGGTGGCTAAGGCCGAGCAAGCCTATGGCCAATCGATCTCTCAGGATCTCGACAAAGCAATTGGCAGGTTGCAAAATCGCCAGGACTGGATGGATCGCTGCATGAAAGCGATGGCAATGAATATTCCAAAGGCAGTTTTGTGGAAAAGGGTAAGGGCGCTTCGGCGCGTTTCACCTCCGCTTCTGCCGTAATTTCAGAGAACACAGGTAGCTTGTTAAACGACCTATTCGCTAAACTTATGCCTGAACTTAATTTTAATCGACCCGGAAAGCCACAAATGAACGTCAAAGACAGCAACGGTACGCCACTCAGCGAAGGTGATTCGGTCACGCTGATCAAGGATCTGAAGGTCAAAGGCACCTCGGTAACGCTCAAGCGCGGCACGCTGGTCAAGGATATTCACCTGACTGACGACGAGGAAGAAGTCGAGTGCCGTGTTGAAAAGGTCAAGGGGCTGGTGCTCAAGACTTGTTTTCTCAAGAAGGTTTGATCGCCTCATTTAGCAAAAAGTAAAAGAAAATCATGCCCACCCCCTTGATTCGCCTGCGTGAAGAAGAAGTCGAGTTCACCGCGATTCGCGCGCAGGGTGCGGGCGGGCAGAACGTTAACAAGGTTTCCAACGCCATTCATCTGCGGTTCAACATCGCGGCATCGTCGCTGCCTGATGAGATCAAGGCGCGCCTGCTTACGCTGCGCGATCAGCGCATCAGCACCGATGGCGTGGTGGTCATCAAGGCGCAGCAGCACCGCAGCCTTGAGCGAAACCGTGACGATGCGCTGGTGCGTCTGCGGGAGCTGATCGCGCAGGCCGCGTTCACGCCGGTAACGCGCCGGCCGACCAGGCCGACGCGCAGTTCGGAGAAAAAACGGGTAGAAAGCAAGGTCAGGCGCGGCGTGGTCAAGCTGCTGCGCGGGCGGGTGAGCGAATGAGTGCGAGCGAGTAACGCGCTGGCTTATTGCGCTTGCCAGGGGTTGAGTCTCGGCACACCGGTAGGTTCGAAGTCGCCGATATTCCGAGTCACAATGGTCATGCCATGCACCAGTGCCGTGGCGGCGATTAAGCCGTCGCGCACCGGTCGCGGGTCGGGGACGTGAAGCTGGGCGCTACGTTGAGCGATGGCAGTATCAACCACCAGAATGCGGCCACTAAAAGCCGCTAAAACGTGTTCGTTAAGCCAGGCGCGAAAAATGGCCCCTTGCTTGGGTTCGCGCCGTTCGGCCAGTAAAACGCCGATTTCCAGTTCCTGAATCGTGATGACTGAGAGATACAAATCAGCGTAATCTTGCTTTTACAACAAAAGCATTCCCGGGGAGCGTCACAGTGCTGCGTAAAAGTTCGTTGAAGGTTCGCTTGTGGGTGGTTGTCAGCCTGGCGATTCTGCCTTTGGTGTTGTTCTCATTTTTCGACTTTCAGGCGCAGCGCAAGCATGCAGCGGCTGATATTGAGCAGGATTTGCAGGTGATTCTGCGCGCGGCGAAGGCCGAGGAAGCGGCGGCAGTGATGCAGGTCCGGCAGATCTTCCGCATCATGGCTGCTTCGTCTGAACTGCGCCAGTTTGATCCCGCTGAGTGCAATGGCATCAGCACACGGATGCTTGGCACGCTGGAGGATCTCTCCAATATCGGTGCCGTAACGCCGGCGGGTGATGTTTTTTGCAGCGCGATGCCGTTCAAGGCACCGGTTAATGCCAGTGACCGGGGGTGGTTCAAGTCCGCGCTCGCGCAACCAGGCATGTCGCCGGGCGAGTTCATCATCGGGCGGATTTCCGGCCAGCCGGGTGTAACTTTCGGTTACCCGTTGCTTAACGATGCCGGCAAGTTGCGCTCGGTGCTGTTTATTGCCAGCAAAGTGTCGTGGTTTGACCGGATGGTCAGCAACATCAAGTTGCCGCCAGGCTGGGAGGCAACGCTGCTGACGCGCGATGGTTTGATCGTCACGCATTATCCCGACCCGGATCAATGGCGGGACCGGCAGGTTGATCCCGAGACCATGCGCGCGCTCAAAGAAGCCGGGCTGGATCGCGATCAGGTGCTTGAAGTGACCGGCTTTGACGGCACGCGCCGGATGGTGGGGGTGGCGCCCATGTTGTCGAGCCAGGGCTCGCTCAAGGTGCTGATCAGTGCGCCGATTGGCGTTTCCTATGCCGCCGTGGCGCAGTATTTTTATCAGCAACTCGTTTTACTCGCGCTGATTGCCGGATTGTCGCTGGTGGTAGCGCGGGTTTACGTTTTTCGTCTGGTTGAAGTCTGGGCGGCGCGTTTGGCCAGCGGCGCGCAACGCATCGCTGACGGGCGTTTTGGTGAGCGTTTGGCGGCGCTTAGCGGTAGCCGTGAACTCGATCAGGTGGTGCTCGCCTTTAACACCATGGCGGCGGCGCTGGCGCAGCGCGAAGCCGCGCAGGCAGCGGCCGAAGCAAGTCTGCGCGCCTCGCAGGAGCAACTGGCGCTGGTGCTGCGCGGTAGCAATGACGGCTGGTGGGATTACGATCTCGCGCAGCAACATCTCCAGTATTCGGAGCGCTGGTTGCAGATGCTGGGCTACGCGCCCGGCGAGCTTGCCGAATCCGCCGGTATGTGGCTCGAACTGCTGCACCCGGAGGATCTTGAGCGGGTTCAGGGTGCCTTGCAAAAACTACTCGCAGGCACCGCAGATGCCTATGAAATCGAATTCCGGCTGCGTCACAAGGACGGCCATTATGTGCCGCTACTTTCTCGCGGCTATCTGACGCGCGACGCTGGCGGCAAGGCGATCCGCTTGACGGGTTCGAACATGGATCTTAGCCAGCTCAAGGCGCAGGATGCCGAGTTACGCAAGCTCTCGCTGGCCGTTGAACAAAGCCCGGCGAGTATCGTGATTACGGATCGGCACGCCAGAATCATCTACGCGAATCCGGCGTTCAAGCGCGTTACCGGCTACACCGATGAAGAGGTGCTGGGCCAGAATCCGCGCATTCTTCAATCCGGCAAGACAACCCACGAGACTTATGAAAGCCTGTGGTCAACGCTGGCTCAGGGCCAGGTTTGGCGCGGTGAGTTGTTCAACCGGCGCAAGGATGGCAGTGAATACGTCGAGCAGGCGATGATTTCGCCGGTGCGTCAGGCCAACGGTGAAATCACCCATTATCTGGCGATCAAGGAAGACGTTACCGAGCAAAAAAGGGTTGCCATCGAGCTGGAAAACTATCGTCTGCATCTGGAGCACATGGTCAGTCAGCGCACCGATGAGCTGGCCGAAGCGACAGCCGCCGCCGAGCGTGCCAATCTTGCCAAGAGTAGCTTTCTGGCCAATATGAGCCATGAAATCCGCACGCCGATGAACGCCATCACCGGCTTCGCGCATCTGCTTGGTGCCGGGCAACTCGACGATAGCCAGCGTGAAAAACTCGGCAAAATCACCCGCGCCACCCAGCATTTACTGCGCATTATTAACGACATCCTCGATCTCTCGAAAATCGAGGCTGGCAAGCTGGTGCTCGAATCACGACGCTTCAGCCCGGACGAGGTGATCAACACGGTAGGCACCATGGTTCGCCATAGCGCCGCTGAAAAATCAGTGGCGGTGGATATCGTCTGCGCCGACCTGCCCGAACGCGTGCTTGGCGACGAAACCCGTCTGCGCCAGGCCTTGCTTAACTTTGCCAGTAACGCAGTCAAATTCACGCAGCACGGCCGGATTACGCTGCGTGGCGAAGTCATGCACCACGAAACCAGCGAAGACAGCGAAGATATCACCTACCTGCTCAAATTTTCGGTTACCGATACCGGCATCGGCATCCCCGCAGACGCTTTGCCACGGCTCTTCCAACCCTTCGAGCAAGCCGATGTTTCAACCACCCGGCAACACGGTGGCACCGGGCTTGGCCTGTCGATCTCGCGCTATCTCGCCGAGTTGATGGGCGGCGAAGTGGGCGTCGAAAGCGAAGTCGGGCAGGGCAGCACCTTCTGGCTGACCGCACGCTTTGCCGCTGTAGCCGTTGAGGCCAAAGCGATGCTGCTGCCGCTCGCACAAATCTCCAGCCGTGCAGCGCAACTGTCCTCAGCCAACGCGCTCGAAAGCCTGCGCGAGCGACGTTCCACGGCCCATGTGCTGCTTGTTGAAGATGAGGCGATCAACCGTGAGGTCGGCAAAGGTATGCTCGAAGCAGCCGGTATCACGGTCGATCTGGCGGTGGATGGGCGGCAGGCCATCGACCAGGCGATGACCAACCGTTACGACTTGATCCTGATGGACATCCAGATGCCGGTGATGGACGGCCTCGAAGCGACCCGTGCCCTGCGCGCACTGCCTGACTATCAGCAAATACCGGTTATTGCGCTCACCGCCAGCGCCTTTGCCGCCGACCAGACAGCCTGCCTCGAAGCCGGCATGAACGATTTTGTCGCCAAGCCGATTCTGCCGGAGGTTTTTTACGCCGCCTTGCTGCGCTGGCTAACGCCGGCGCTTGATGCTGCGCCAGTGATTTTGCCGGCAACCACGGATAGCGCACCCGATTTGATGCGACCAACCGTATCGCCAGACTTGCAGGAACAACTGCATCAACTCCTCGATCTCCTGCAAACCGGCAACGAAGCCGCCTCGCAACGATTCCAGCAGCTGCAATCAGCACTTAATCACGCCGGGCTGGCCGATCTCAAACCCCTCGCCTCGGCGATCGCGCGTTACGACTACAGCGCGGCAGCCGCGGTGCTGGAGGCCTGGTTGCAGGCACTCGATAATACGGCTACAAGGCGCATGGAATAACGATCTACAAAGTGTGTTGCCTGAAGAGCCGCATGGATATTGGCGTTCAGCTGATTCGATGTGCTAGATGACCATTCCATGCGCCTTGCAGGCCGATGCTTTGAAATTTTTAGGTGCATCGTCATTGCACTGCCTGAGATGTTTATTTATGCTATGACTATCGTCACGTGACTAGAGGCTTATTATGCACAAGCAGGTGTCAAAATCCGAGTTCAAGGCCAAGGCACTTGAGTTCTTCCGTCAGGTCGAAACCAGCGGGGAGCCCTTCGTAGTGACTGACCACGGGCAACCAAAATTGGAAGTTCGCCCCTACAAAACCAGCGAACGCAGCCCGCTGGATGTTCTGCGCGGCTCTGTTCTTCGCTTTGATAATCCCACCGCACCTGTTGCGGAAGACGACTGGGAAGCGTTGTCGTGATTGTCCTGGATACTCACACGCTTATCTGGTGGGCGTCCGGCGCCACCGATCAGCTTTCCGTAGCAGCGTTGCAGGCGATTGAACGCGAATTAGAGGATGGAGAAATTTTTGTTTCTTCAATCTCTGCCTGGGAGCTATCCATGCTGGTTGCAAAAGGGAGAATCGCATTGTCGATGGATGTGACGGAATGGCTAGCTTATGTTGGTCAAATTGAGCGCGTCAGTTTTATTCCCGTTAATAATGAGATTGCGGTTAAAAGCACCGAACTACCGGGAAAATTCCACAAAGACCCGGCAGATCGTCTGATTGTTGCAACAGCGCGTAAACTTGCGGCACCTCTGGTAACGGCAGATGAAAAAATTCGAGCCTACGAGCATGTTCGTACGATTTGGTGATTGCCGGGAAACCGCGCAGTCAATCGAAGTCTTGCGCGGCTGCAAATTCGATACGGCCATCATCGACCAGCCGGTAATCTAGGCGCTGGCTTCTGGTAGCATTCGCGCTGGTTCTGGTGATTTCTGCATGACTCCCTCTCTCTCTGAAGTTTTTTCCCCTGATGGTCCGCTGGCGGCGGGTGTGCCCGGCTATCGTTTGCGTGCGCAACAGCTTGAAATGGCTGAGCGAATTGCGGCGGCAATTGCCGGGAACCAGGTGCTGGTCGCCGAAGCCGGCACGGGTACGGGCAAAACCTACGCTTACCTTGTGCCGGCGTTGTTGTCCGGCGGCAAGGTGATTGTTTCGACCGGCACCAAAAACTTGCAGGATCAGCTTTTTGCGCGTGATATTCCGACCATTCGCAAGGTGCTCAACTCGCCGGTTAAAACCGCCTTGCTCAAGGGGCGCGCCAATTACCTGTGTCATTACCATCTCGAACAGGCGCTCGCCGACGGTCGCTTTGCCTCGCGTGATGATTCTGCGGCTGCGTTGAAAATCGCCCGTTTCGCCAAGGTGACGCAAACCGGCGACAAGGCCGAATGTGGTGATGTTTCCGAGAGTTCTCCGGTCTGGGGGATGGTCACTTCAACGCGCGAAAACTGCCTCGGGCAGGATTGTCCGTCGCACAAGGAGTGTTTTGTGCTGGCGGCGCGGCGCGAGGCGCTGGCGGCTGATCTGGTGGTGGTCAATCATCATCTCTTTTTTGCCGATGTGATGTTGCGTGATGAAGGCACCGCTGAATTGTTGCCGGCCTGCAATACGGTGATCTTCGATGAAGCGCACCAGTTGCCGGAAACCGCCAGTCTGTTTTTCGGCGATAACGTGTCGACGGCGCAGATGCTCGATCTGGCGCGTGATGCCCGGGCCGAGGGGCTGACTTCGGCGCGGGATTGCCTTGATTTACCCATTTTTTGCGCGGCGATGGAGAAAGCCGCCAAGGATCTGCGCCTGACCTTGCCGGTGGAAGCAGCCCGCTTTGCCCTGCCACAGCTTGAGGCGCGCATGGGTTTCGATAATGGCGTGGTCGGGCTGATCCGTGCGCTGGAAATCCTCGCCGCCTTGCTGGAAACGCAGGCGCAGCGCGCCGAGGGGCTGGAAAACTGCTGGCGCCGCGCGACCGAACTGCTGGCCCAGTTGCGTCGCTGGCAGAGCGGTGCAGATGCCGATTACGTGCGCTGGGGGGAGACCTACACGCATGCCTTGCAACTCAATTCGACACCACTGGTGATCGCCAGCATCATGCAGAAGCAGATGAGCGGCCACCCGCGTGCCTGGATATTTACCTCGGCAACGCTTGCCGTACAAAAAGATTTCGGCCATTACCTGGCCGAGATGGGGCTTGGCGATGCGGATTCGGCGTGCTGGGAGAGCCCTTTTGACTATGAGAAACAGGCCTTGCTCTACGCACCGCAAAATTTGCCGGAGCCCAATAGTTACGGTTTTGTCGATGCAGTCGTCAAGGCGGCTTTCCCGGTCTTGCAGGCCAGTGGCGGCCGTGCTTTCTTCTTGTGCACTTCGCTGCGTGCCATGCGCCGCACGCATGAATTGTTGACCGAGCAGCTCGAACAGGCTGGTTTGCCATTCCCGCTGTTGCTCCAGGGCGAGGGCAGCAAGAATGATCTGCTGGAGCGCTTTCGCCGGCTGGGTAATGCGATTCTGGTGGGGAGCCAGAGCTTCTGGGAGGGCGTCGATGTGCGCGGTGATGCGCTCTCGCTGGTGGTAATCGATAAGCTGCCTTTCGCGCCGCCGGATGACCCGGTGCTGTCAGCACGCATCGAGAAAATGAAGAACGAAGGCCGCAATGCGTTCATGGAATACCAGTTGCCGCGTGCGGTGATCAACGTCAAGCAGGGCGCCGGCCGGTTGATCCGCGATGAAACAGATCGTGGCGTGCTGATGATTTGTGACCCGCGCCTGATCACCAAGCCTTACGGCAAGCGCGTCTGGCGCAGCTTGCCACCCATGAAGCGCACGCGCGATCTGGCAGAAGTGCTGGCTTTTTTTGAATCAGCGCCGGTGATCAAGCCATGATCGAAAATACACCCGTCGCCAAACCCATGCTGCCTCAACCCGGCGCGCTACCGGACGATGGCCGGGAGGCCGCCGCGATGCTCAATCGCGGCTGTGCCTGCGTTTCTGTCGATCATGAAGCCTTGCGTCACGCGCTGGAGGGGGATCCATGCAGCACGCCCGGCGAGGGCAATGTCTCCTATGCCGAGTTGCTGGCGACCCGGCCACATCTGTTCTCGGACACCATGGTTTTTGTCGGCGAAGCACATTTACAGTGCATGGCCGATACGATTGCCGCGCTTGAGCGGGTGATTGCGCTACCTGCTTACCGTGAGCGCGTTTTGCGGCATGCGCCTTCGATTGCCCCCTACTCGCCGAAAGCCGCAGGTGTTTTTCTCGGCTACGATTTTCATCTCGGCGCCGATGGGCCCCGGCTGATCGAGATCAACACCAATGCCGGTGGTGCCTTGCTCAACGCCAAGCTATTGCAGGCGCAACACGCCTGTTGTGCGCCGGTGGCCGCGATGATGCCGGCCCGGACGCCGCTGGCAGAAGACTTCATCGCCATGTTCCGCACCGAATGGGCGCTGGCAAGGCCGGCGCAGCCGCTGCGACGCATCGCCATTGTTGACGAGTCGCCGGCTGCACAATATCTGGCGCCGGAGTTTGAGCTTTTTCGCCAACTCTTCGAGGCCAACGGGATTGCGGCGTACGTTGTCGCGCCCGATGCCCTGCATTTTGATGGCGGGCATTTGTCCTGTGACGGCGAGGCGATTGATCTGGTTTACAACCGTCTGACCGATTTCGCCCTCGAAGCGCCATCTCTCGCCGCGCTGCGCGACGCTTACCTGGCTGATGCAGTGGTAGTAACACCGCACCCCCAGGCCCACGCTTTTTACGCCGACAAGCGCAATCTGGTCCTACTATCCGACGATGCCTGGCTGGCGGAGATTGGCGTTAGTCCGGTGGATCGCCAACTGCTGCAAAGCGGTATCCCGCGTACCGAAGAAGTCCGGCCGCAGGATGCCGAGGCCTTCTGGCACAGCCGCAAGCAGTGGTTTTTCAAGCCGGCGGCAGGCTTTGGCAGCAAGGCGGCTTATCGTGGCGACAAGCTGACCAAGCGGGTCTTTGAAGAAATCTCGCGCGGTGGCTATATAGCGCAGGCGCTGGTGCCACCGTCCGAGCGGCGATTGCTGGTTGACGGTGTTGAGCAGGATTTGAAGCTGGATTTGCGTAACTACGTTTATCAAGGCGCCGTCCAGCTCGTTTCAGCACGGCTTTATCAGGGGCAGACGACCAACTTTCGGACGCCCGGCGGCGGGTTTGCGGCCGTGTTTCCGGTACCTACCCAGAGTGCAGGTAAAATCTGCTGCTGAATTTTCAACAAATTTCAACAAATCTGCGAATAAAGCGCCCCATGAAAGTTTTTGGCATCACCGGTTACTCCGGGTCAGGCAAAACGACGTTGCTTGAAAATCTTCTGCCGCGTTTTATTGCGGGCGGGCTGCGTGTTTCGGTGATCAAGCACGCGCATCATCATTTCGATATCGATAAACCCGGCAAGGATTCCTACCGGCATCGTGAGGCTGGCGCCGGGGAGGTATTGCTCGCCAGTAGCGCGCGCTGGGTGCTGATGAATGAACGGCGGGGTGCGCCGGAGCCGACGCTGAGTGAATATCTGGAGAAGTTTTCGCCCTGTGATCTCGTGCTTGTCGAAGGCTTCAAGCGTGATGCGATTCCCAAGCTGGAAGTTTATCGCCCGGCCAATGGCAAGCCGCCGCTCTGGCCGGATAATCCGCATATCGTCGCGGTAGCCTCCGACGAGGCGCTTGCCGTATTGCCTTCGCATCTGCCAACCCTTGATCTGAACGACACGGAATCGATTGCCCGTTTTATCCTTGCCCATCTGAATCTTGAAGGAAGCCCGCATGCTGTCGTTTGACGAAGCCTTGGCGCGCCTGTGCGCCGGCGCAAAACCGGTGACGGGAACCTGCGCCATCCCGACCCTGCTCGCGGATGGGCGGGTGCTGGCCGAAGCGCAATTCGCGACGGTTGATACGCCGCCGCTTGATAACTCGGCAATGGATGGCTATGCCTTGCGTATTGCAGATTTAACGGCCGATGCAACGACTGATGCAACGACTGATGTGAAGACTGCGGGCGTTTTTTTGCCTGTTTCTTTTCCTGTCTCGCAGCGCATTCCGGCGGGCTCGGTCGGCATTACGCTGGCAGCGGGTACGGTTGCCCGTATTTTTACCGGTGCCCCGATCCCGCCGGGTGCCGATGCCGTGGTGATGCAGGAGCGCTGCGAGCACAGCGAACAGGGGGTGCTGATCAAGCATCTGCCGCAAGCCGGCGAGCACATTCGCCGGGCGGGTAGCGACATTACGGCCGGCCATTG
>CAJBIL010000348.1 GCA_903953145.1 uncultured beta proteobacterium | reverse complement strand
GGCGCGCCAAAATCCGGCGAATGACGAGTGCAGTGAAATGGGGTGGGAAGCCGGTCGATAAGCCGGGTTCTGTCGTGGACAACCATTCCTCTAGGCGCACTGTTGCCAGTACGCTCAAGCAGCCTACCCGGAAGCAGCGCGAGCCACGCCTGATGCTTCCCTATTTGGCCTTGCTCCGAATGGGGTTTGCCGTGCCAGTTCTGTTACCAGAACCGCGGTGAGCTCTTACCTCGCCGTTTCACCCTTACCTGATCTCAGTAAACTGAGCCATCGGCGGTCTATTCTCTGTTGCACTTTCCGTCGCCTTCACCTTGCGGCTTATAGCGCCCGGTCGTTAACCGGCATTCTGCTCTGCGGAGCCCGGACTTTCCTCTCGGCTCGGGGCTTTCGCCCTTTGCCCAGCGGCTGCCTAACCGACTTCCCGGCGCGATTATACGCGGCTGCCGTGCTTTGCAAGCCTTCCCGGGCGGAATTGCCATACATCGTCATAATAGACGGCGCTTTCGTTCTCAGCAGTAACGCCGGGAAAGCCCATGAGCGGCAAGGGATGTAAATCACGCGGCACGGCATGGGCGCCGGCTGCCAGTTCGGCGGCAAGGCGCTGGTCAATGGCGGCGAGTTGCGTCGTAACGGGCTGTTGCAGCCAGTCTTCACTGACGTCGTAAAGCACGGCCTTGGCGGTCAGGCCACGAAAAGGCGCGAGCAATTGCTCGTAAGTGGCATGGCCGAAAATGAAGCAGCGCAGGGTGCCGGCAAGGTCTGCCCGGCGCGCCCAGAATAGCGTCTGCCAACGAAAATCGCGGATCAGCGCAAGCAGCGCCGGATCAGAGGAGACAACGACGACACCGCACTCGTCGAAATGCGTCATCGAATCGCGCGCGCTGCCCCGCCCTTCAGGCAGGGCGGCAAGCATTTTTGCGTGACGGGCGTTGAGCGCGGCTTTGGCGCGCGGGAAAGTCAGCCAGACCAGCGCATTGAAGAAGTCATGCCAGTTATCCGGCCGGGTATCGACGGCGCCCGTCGCCCAGATGCGCGCCTCGTAACCAAGACCGTCGTCGACGGGCTGCACAAACCGGAGGGGCTGACCACTTTGCGTTTGCAGCCCACGGGCCAGACTCAGTGCGTTGAGTCTGGCTGAATCCGGCATCAATGGCATCTGCGCCAGAATGGGTGCGAGCGGCTCGAAGAGGCCGCCCGGTGAGGGATAGTCTGGCAACACCGAAGACAATACGGACAGCCTTACCGTGCCGGGGCAGCAGGAGTCTCTGCCTTTGGCACCGGTACAAACTCGATCATTTCGTTTTTGCTCTGGAAAGTCCCGACCAGCGGTCCGGTGCCTTCCGGCGGTACTTCATCGAGTTTGGCGAAGCCTTCGCAGGTGCGCGTTTCGAGCACGTACATCTGGTTGCCCTGCTTGAGAATCCAGGCGTTGTTGCCGGGTGAATAAACCTCGACCTTGGCATTCATCGAGGCCGAACCCATTTTGTGCCGGCGCATGCAGTCGGGCATGTGCGCGGCGACGATGGTGTACTCGGCTTTTTTCTCCCAGAAAAAACGCTGCTCGCGGATCAGGCTAAGGGCGTGATCGCTGGTCTGGATCTGGAACGAGGCGCGCTGATCGGAACAGGCGACCAGAACAGGCAATAGCAGCAGGGGCAGCAATCTGAACAGCGACACGGAAACTCTCCTTGGAAAAACAGCAGTCAAGTAAGTCAAATCAGGCTTGCAGGAAACGCTCAGCGAGCGTCGAGCAGCTTCCAGCGCAAGGCCTCGCCGGCGCGTAACGGGACTAGCGTATCGCCGCCGACGTAGGCGAAGGCGGCCGGCGGCAGCCAATCCTCCTGCACCAGCGTGACCTGCCCGGTGTTGCGCGGCAAGCGGTAAAAATCCGGCCCGTTGAAGCTGGCGAAGGCTTCCAGCTGATCGAGCGCAGCCACCGAGGCAAAAGCTTCGGCATAAAGCTCAAGCGCAGCGTGCGCGGTGTAGCAACCGGCACAACCGCAGTCGGCCTCCTTGGCGCCGCGTGCATGCGGCGCCGAGTCGGTACCGAGAAAGAATTTTTTGCTGCCTGAAGTCGCAGCGCACAGCAGTGCCTGGCGGTGAATCTCGCGCTTCAAAACCGGCAGGCAATAGTAATGCGGGCGCAAACCGCCATTGAAGATGGCATTGCGGTTGTAAAGCAGATGGTGTGCAGTAATCGTCGCCGCGATATTGGGCCCGGCGGCGGCGACAAACTCGGCGGCTTCCCTGGTCGTGATGTGCTCGAAGACAACGCGCAGCGCTGGCCGGCGCTTGAGCAGCGGCTGCATGACGCGATCGATGAAGGCGTTTTCGCGGTCAAAAATATCAATCGCGGGATCGGTCACTTCGCCATGCACGAGCAGCGGCATCCCGAGCTTTTCCATTTCGGCAAGCGCCGCATCGCACTTGGCCAGATCCGTTACACCGGCATCCGAATTGGTCGTGGCGCCGGCCGGATAGAGTTTGACCGCATGCACGAAGCCGCTATTAACGGCACGGCGGATTTCATCGGCGGGCGTGTTGTCGGTGAGATAAAGCGTCATCAGTGGCTCGAATTGCAGACCAGCGGGCAGCGCGGCGAGGATGCGCGCCCGGTATTCCGCCGCCGCCGCGACGGTAGTCACCGGCGGGCGCAGATTGGGCATGACGATGGCGCGGGCAAACTGGCGGGCGGTATGCGGCAGCACCGCCGCGAGCGCGTCGCCGTCGCGCAGGTGGAGGTGCCAGTCGTCGGGTCGGGTGAGGGTAATTTGCATGATCAGCAAGAAATAATTGGGACAGCAGGATTTTAGATGATTTCCGGTGCGTGGACTGCCTTGCATGACAGCGGCCGTGATGCGTGGCAAGCAAATAAGCACCCTCGGCTGCAACCCGCATGGATTGGCGTTCTAGCGCATGAACCCTCTGAAGAATGGCTTATTTATTGGCTTGCGGGGAAGTCAGTGTGCCAGATCGCCATCCGGCGCGCCTTTCCGGGGAGGTTGCTGAGAAAACTTCAGCAAGACTGCGCATTTTTCAACGCCAGCGCCTGTTCATAAAGCGCGTTCTTCGCGACGCCGGTAATTGCGTGCGCGAGTTTGGCCGCTTGTTTGACGGGCAAGCCTTCTTCAAGCAACAGCTTGAGCACCCGCTCACCCTCGCCATCGTCGCCCGCCACCGTGGCGCCGGAAACCATCAAGACAAACTCGCCACGCTGACGGTTGGCATCGGCTTCAAGCCAGGCGAGCGCTTCGCCCAGCGGGCAGGCGTGGATGGTTTCAAACAGCTTGGTCAGCTCGCGCGCCATGACCAGCGTGCGCTCAGCGCCAAATACCGTGGCCAGCGCAGCAACCGTTTCGAGAATGCGATGCGGCGCTTCGTAAAAGACCAGTGCGTAAGGCAGGCCGGCCAGATCACGCAGGGCTTCTTCGCGCTGTTTGCCCCGGCTCGGCAGGAAGCCGTAAAAGAGAAAATGCGCTTCGCTCAAGCCCGAGGCGGAGAGCGCAGTGACGGCGGCGCATGGCCCGGGCAGCGGAACAACGCGGTAGCCCGCAGCGCGGACATCGGCCACGAGGCGTGCGCCGGGGTCGGAGACTGCGGGGGTGCCGGCGTCAGAAATCAGCGCCACCGACTCGCCGCCAGCCAGCCGGTCGATCACCTGTTGTGCAGCGCTGGCCTCGTTGTGCTGGTGTGCAGCAAGCAGGCGGGCGTTGCTGCCGATGTGCTTGAGCAGCGGTGCGCTGTGCCGTGTATCTTCAGCAGCGACCCACGACACGCTGCGCAAGATGTCGATGGCGCGCTGTGTCATGTCGCCCAGATTACCGAGTGGCGTGGGGACTACATATAATGCGGGGGATTCTTGCGTCATGGTGATCGAGGCTTTCAGTGAGCGACAAAGATAACACGAGCAGCAAAATGGCTGAA
This sequence comes from uncultured beta proteobacterium, assembly GCA_903953145.1. Taxonomy (GTDB): domain Bacteria; phylum Pseudomonadota; class Gammaproteobacteria; order Burkholderiales; family Rhodocyclaceae; genus CAJBIL01. Next base: position 1,382 of record CAJBIL010000348.1, on the reverse strand, counting down.
AAACAGTCCGGCAAACAGGCCGAGACATTGGCCGCGCAATACCTTGCCCGGCAGGGCTTGCGGGTGATCGCGCAGAACTTTCACTGTCGGGGTGGCGAGATTGATCTGGTTTGCCGTGACGGCAAGGTGCTGGTCTTTGTCGAAGTCCGCCTGCGCCGCAATGCAAGCTACGGTGGCGCAGCCGCCAGCATCACGTCCACCAAGCAAGCGCGAATTATCCTCGCCGCACGCCATTACCTGAGCGCTCACTCAGCGACCGAGAGCGACTGCCGCTTCGACTGTATCTTGCTGGACGGGCTGGAAGAAAGCCGGATCGAATGGCTGCGCGATGCGTTTTCTGCGGATTAGTCTGATCATCGGGCTGTGCTTACTAAGCCCGCCGGCCTTCGCCGAGTCGGTAAAAATCCTCGTCCAAAGCTCGCCGCTGGCCGGCAGCCAGTATTACGCGGTGAGTGAAGTCTGGCTGCAAATCAAGCCCGGCGACCGCCTGACACTGACCCGCGAACCCGCCAACCGGCATGACCGCAACGCAATTCGCGTCGACTGGAACGGCCGCCAGCTTGGCTACGTGCCACGCGCCGAAAACCGGGCGGTCGCCGCCGCGCTCGACAGCGGCGAGCAGCTCGAAGCACGTGTCTCAAAGCTGCGCGCACCCCTTGAAACGCCTGATCCGTGGCAGCGTATCGAGTTCGAGGTCTATCTCGTCTTGTAAAGAAGGCGTGATGTTAGAATCATCGCTACTTTCACCACACGCCCTGAACCCTATGGACTTGATTACCCGCATCAGCCAGCATTTCCGCGACAGCGCCCAGACCAAGCTGGACGCCATCGAAATGCTCGCCGCACCGATTGCCGAGGCTACCCAGACGATGGTTGGCTGCCTGGTCAACAATGGCAAAATCCTCGCCTGCGGCAACGGCGGCTCGGCCGGCGACGCACAACACTTCGCCGCCGAACTGGTCGGCCGCTTTGAAGTCGAGCGCCAGGAACTGGCAGCCATCGCGCTGACCACCGACAGCTCGATCATCACCGCGATCGCCAACGATTACAGCTACAAAGTCATCTTCGCCAAGCAGGTACGCGCGCTGGGCCAGCCGGGCGATGTGCTGCTCGCTATTTCAACCTCAGGCAATTCAGCCAATGTGATCGAAGCGATCCGCGCCGCGCATGATAACGACCTGCACGTGGTCGCCCTGACCGGCAAGGGGGGCGGCGAAATCGGCGCCATGCTGCGCGACGGCGATGTGCATATTTGCGTCCCCGCCGATCGCACCGCACGCATTCAGGAAACGCATCTACTCGCCATCCACTGCCTGTGCGATGGTATTGATTGCCTGCTTTTGGGCATTGAATAATTGATAACTGAATCAATTTAATAAGCT
>CAJBIL010000347.1 GCA_903953145.1 uncultured beta proteobacterium | reverse complement strand
TTTTCTTTGTCTCAACATCGGCAAGACTCTGGCCAGCGGTTACTCGATCACCTTCCACGACATGCCAGTGAAGGATTTGTGCTTCAGTTTCCTTGCCAAGATCGCCGATCGTTACATCAGTCATGGTACATATCCTCCAAAAGATCAGCTAATTGAGAACGGATTGGCGCGGTAGTCTATGGTGCGACGGAGGAACCGTCTGTGGAGCGGAGCGAAACAAGGGGGTCCTCCGTCGCGCGCAAACACTTATCGATGATGATCGCGCCACCGCCCTGTGCCGTGCGAAAGACCACATCGGGGGTCTTATCCCCCTGTGACGGATGCGGGCATTCGCCGTTGTAAAACCGAAATATTTGGTCAGACCCACCATCAATTCGCCGATCGTGGCGTACCCCTTCAGATACAAGGGATAGGAAATCCAACGCTGCATCTGGGAGTATCTTCGACTCTGGCCGCCTGAGTCAATCGCCAGCATTGTCGAATGGGGTTTGAGCGAAGTAATCGGGCCGCCGGCCGCCAATCGCCCCGAAGTCACTCCGCGCGGAGCGTATCAAATCAAACAGTTACATGCAGTGACTTAAGAGTCTGAGCAGGCAACTGTGATCGATCAAGATGCGAGGCTTGGTGATCAATATGGACGACGAACAACAGCGGACCCTGGCCGATGTGTGGGGCTTTTTGGACGGAACCCTGGCACTGAAATTTGCGGTGGCAGCATCGGAGCGATACGCCTTCATTGGGACGATTGATAGCGTACTCCGTAATGCGTCACCAGTTGTCGCATGACATAGGAAAATATTGGATATCCAAGGTCGTAACAGATGGAGACGCGCAATGCTGCAAGGCTAACCAATGCAAACTTCCGGTGTCAATCTGGTCAAGGCCTTCCGTGAAGGTACTCTTCCTGCTGATAAGCTTATCCATCGGCGAAATGAATGGATTTCCTATCCTTCGACCCGGTATATGAAGGCGCCTTGCGCCTGCTATCTTGTCCGAAACAAAACCTTATAAGAGGAAAGTGATGCCCCTAACACACGAAGATTTCAAATTGACGGACGAACTGCTCGACAAAATAAATCGAGCGATTTCTAGGCATGTGCAACCCGGTGAGCAGAATGACGGTATGACTGTCAAATTTGAGTGGTGGATTCTTGGCAGGAGTATTAGCGTATCTCATTCGGGCTCTACATTTGAGTATGTTGAAGAACCTTAAGGACTGATGGTGTTGCTGGCGGAATGAATGGAGACTCGACTGCCACAAGTCTCGAAAGTCAAGTGGTTCAGGTTACTAAGCGGAAGATTTAGTGGGATCTTCTGTCCCTGTCGTCGAGCGTTCCGATTACCGTTGATACTCGACAGCATCGCGAATCAGAATGGTCGCATCCGAGTTGAACCCGAGCGTTGATTTCTGGATAGAAGATTGGGCGAGATCGGCCACACCTATAGCGTCAATTACAGCAATGCAGCCTACCCGACGTTCTAGGACCTCGTCTAATTCAGCTTCGGCACTGCCGGATCGCGCAGCAGGATCAGGTATGGATTACAACGCCAAGTTCATCGCCTTGCGTGATGTCTTCGATGCTTTTCTCTGCCAGCGTTAACTGGGCGTCACCCTCTGCGCTTGAAAGGTCAACCTGACCGCAATCGTGAACGCGTCGCCATATGTAGGCGGCGATGCTGTCTCTTGAATCTTCCAGGCTTTCAACGCCAACAGCAATATCTCCCACCGCGGTGATGGCCTCAGGATAATCCTCAAGCACGGCATCGGGATCGCTATAGGTGAGCATATCCAGTATGAGACAAGCGATATCCGACCGGGCAGTTTCGTCATCAGGCAGCTTACATTCTGCCAGGATCACCTTGGTGATCGTTTCTTCGTCCCGGTCCCGATCCGAGGGATCAATCGGGAGTCCAGAGTACAAGACCTTGTATTCTGCATTTGACAGGCGACACCAGATCATTTCGAATATCTCGTCCCTGAAGTTTCCGTGCGCCGAAATATGGTAGTCCGAATCCGCATCGGCAATGTAGCCGTCCTCCCAAAACTCTTGATCTTGGTCGAACGAGGTTTTGATTCCGATACTGATTACCGACATTGCATCCGTGCTGTATTTTTCAGCTACAAATAAGCTTTCCTCCGTTAGTTGTGAACCGCGCATGAATGGAGTCAATTCGTTCCATTGTTCATGCAGTGACTCATTGTTAGCAAGTCGTCGCGTCATATTCGTATAAGGCATCAGTCCTGTTCCAGTGAGTGCGCCACTCCCCCTGAGCAAAAAGACTGGCTCTGTTCCGTTATGCCACCAGACTCCGTCAAGATATTGCTGCATCAATTTTGCAAGATATCCAGCAAAGGCGCGGATGACGTCACCCATTCCCTCTTCACTGGGGCCGTCGCCATCCCACAGTTCATCAATCATTGAGTCGAGAGTCGCTATGGACGCTAGTGATAGGTCCAATGACGTCGCATAGTCGGTATCGGCAAAGCTCTTAAAGAATACATTCGCGTGTTCTTCGATAACCGCGGAAACACCCTGATGAATCTCATCCGTAGCAGATGCCAAATTCTCGGAAGTTAATACTGTGAATGAGGCCACTGGACATTCCTTTGCAATTTAAGCAGGTTCACTGCTGTCTATCTAAACGAATGGTCGTATTGCCAAAAGTCGTCTCTGACAAGAAGTTCTGCTTGGGCCATTGGGCTTCCGGTTATAGAGACACGCGACACGAGCAACGATGTGCCGTCTCTGCTCGTAGTCCGACACAGCTTGTCGCTTCTGTGTTTATGCTGAACTCCATGGAAGTCTATCTGTTAGCTGTCAGCACACACAAATTAATGTAGTCGCATTAACTCGAGGGCTATGGGGTAGAAGCTTCTACAGAGCTGGATTGCAGGCTTCAAAGGGTAGCAGGTTGCGCAGTCACCGGCAATGCATTCGCTTCAACGAAGGGGGTAAAAAATGAAAACTAAATTTCTCGTCTCTGCGTCGGCACTGACTCTATTGAGTTCCATTGTCCTTGCCGGGGATTTACGTGTGAACATTGGCGCTCCGGTAGTCAGCGCGGTCTATTACAGCTCCAACATGATCGTCCGTGGTGCATATGTTCCTGCCAATCATCACCGGGGTTACTACGTAGACAACAATGCCCGGCCGATCGACCCATATCGCGGACTACC
>CAJBIL010000346.1 GCA_903953145.1 uncultured beta proteobacterium | reverse complement strand
TGACTGTACAACTTACCCCTTATGATCTGAGCCGCGCGCGCATCGTCTTCCGCGCCAAGTAAAGAATCTCTACGCAGTAGAAGCAATTCGGTAAACGGCTGGCTGCGCCGGGCGCCGAGCAACAAGGAGTTAAACATGAAAGTGCTGGCATCTGTAAAGCGCATCTGCCGCAATTGCAAAATTATTCGGCGCCACGGCATTGTGCGCGTGATCTGTACTGATCCGCGTCACAAGCAGCGTCAAGGTTGATCGCTACATTTCACTTTGTTGATCTGTAGTCGGTTGAAGATTTAACTGTAAGTTTCGCATAATTGGGGTGAATCGATGGCCCGCATCGCAGGGGTAAATATACCCAACCACCAGCATGCCGAAATCGCATTAACAGCGATTTATGGTATCGGCCGCTCGCGCTCACAGAAGATTTGTGATGCTGCTGGGGTTGTTCGTTCCACGAAAATGAAAGACCTGACTGAAGCTGAGATGGAGCGCCTGCGCGACCATGTTGGTAAATTTACTGTCGAGGGCGATCTACGTCGTGAAGTTACGATGAGCATCAAGCGTCTGATGGATCTTGGCTGCTACCGTGGTCTTCGTCATCGCAAGGGTCTTCCTTGCCGTGGCCAGCGTACGCGCACCAATGCACGTACCCGTAAGGGGCCGCGCAAGGCCATCGCTGGTAAGAAATAACTAGGAACTGACCATGGCCAAGACCGCTGCGAAAGTTCGCAAAAAAGTAAAAAAGAACGTGGCTGAGGGCATTGCCCACATTCATGCTTCGTTTAATAACACGATCATTACGATCACCGACCGCCAGGGCAATGCGTTGTCGTGGGCAACTTCCGGTGGAGCTGGCTTCAAAGGCTCACGGAAAAGCACCCCGTTCGCAGCTCAGGTTGCGGCCGAGGCTGCTGGTAAGGCAGCGCAGGAATGTGGCGTTAAGAACCTCGAAGTTCGCATCAAGGGCCCTGGTCCTGGGCGCGAATCGTCGGTTCGCGCACTCAACGCCCTCGGTATGAAAATCACGGCAATTACTGACGTGACACCGATTCCGCATAACGGCTGCCGTCCGCCTAAAAAGCGTCGGATTTAAGGAGAAAGACAAGTGGCTCGTAATCTCGATCCGAAATGCCGTCAGTGCCGTCGCGAAGGCGAAAAGCTCTTTCTTAAGGGCGAAAAATGTTTCACCGATAAGTGTGCTATCGAGCGTCGTTCGTATGCACCGGGACAGCATGGCCAGAAATCCGGTCAGCGCCTTTCTGATTATGGTGTTCATCTGCGCGAGAAACAAAAGATTCGCCGGATTTATGGCGTTCTTGAAGGCCAGTTCCGTAAGGTTTACCACGAGGCAGATCGCCGCAAGGGCATGACTGGTGAGAATCTTCTCCAGTTGCTCGAGTCGCGTCTCGACAACGTGGCCTATCGCATGGGTTTTGCTGCTTCCCGTTCCGAGTCGCGCCAGGTTGTTCGCCATAACGGTGTTCTGGTTAATGGCCGTCGCGTGAATATTCCTTCATTCCAGGTTCGTCCGGGTGATGTGGTTGAAGTCAGCGAAAAAGCTAAGCTTCATCTTCGCGTCAAGGCTGCACTTGCTGCTGCTGAGTCGCGTGGATTCCCTGAATGGGTTGAAGTGGATGCCAAGGCAGCGAAGGGTACCTTCAAGGCCCGTCCGCAACGTAGCGAATTGCCGCCGACGATCAACGAGAGTCTCGTGGTCGAACTTTACTCGAAGTAACTCCGGCATCGCTTGACTGAATCAGGCAAAAGGACAGCACATGCATAGCAGTGGACTTTTGAAACCGCGCATTATTGATGTACAGAGTTTGTCACCGGTGCAAGCCCGTGTCGTGATGGAGCCGTTTGAACGCGGTTACGGTCATACATTGGGTAATGCACTGCGTCGCATTCTTCTCTCGTCGATGCCCGGTTACGCGCCCACCGAAGTGAGTATCGAAGGTGTTCTTCATGAATACTCAACGATCGATGGCGTAGTGGAAGATGTCGTTGATATCCTCTTGAACCTCAAAGGTATCGTCTTCAAACTTAACAGTCGTGACGAAGTTGTGTTGCAGCTGAAAAAAGAGGGCGAAGGAATTGTTTATGCTCGCGATATCGAGACATCACATGATGTCGAGATCATCAATCCGGATCATGTGATTGCTCATCTCCAGGTTGGCGGCAAGCTGGCTATGGAACTGAAGGTAGAGAAGTCACGTGGTTACGTACCGGGCAATGTCCGTCAACTGGACGACACTGGTAAGAGTATTGGTAATCTGGTGCTTGACGCTTCTTTTAGTCCGGTTCGCCGTGTTAGTTACTATGTTGAGAGTGCTCGTGTAGAGCAGCGTACCGACCTTGACAAGCTAATCATGGATATCGAGACCAACGGCGTTATTAATCCGGAGGAGGCGATTCGTACAGCTGCTCGTATTCTGATGGATCAGCTCTCTGTTTTTGCTGATCTGGAAGGTACTGCGTTGCCAATCGAGCATCACAAGGCGGTTCAGGTTGATCCGATTCTCTTGCGCCCGGTTGATGACCTTGAGTTGACGGTTCGTTCTGCCAATTGTCTGAAAGCTGAGAATATTTACTACATCGGCGATCTGATTCAGCGTACTGAAAACGAGCTGCTCAAGACCCCGAACCTCGGTCGGATGTCGCTTAACCAAATTAAAGAAGTGCTGGCCGCGCGCGGCCTGACGCTGGGCATGAAACTTGAGAACTGGCCTCCAGCCGGTCTTGAGAAGTAAGCGGCCCGGACAAGAATAGGAAGGAACTGATATGCGTCACCGTTTAGGTCTCCGCAAACTCAATCGTACCAGCGCCCACCGTTTGGCGATGCTTCGTAATATGACTGTTTCGCTGCTTCGTCACGAAACAATCAAGACGACGCTGCCAAAAGCGAAGGAGCTGCGTCGGGTTGCTGAGCGAATCATTACTCTGGGTAAGACACCCACTCTGGCAAATCATCGTCTGGCTTTTGACCGTCTTCGTGATCGTGAGATTGTTGGCAAGCTATTCAGTGAAATCGGCCCACGCTACGCTACCCGTAATGGTGGTTACCTACGTATCCTGAAATGTGGATTCCGTCAGGGCGACAATGCACCGATGTGCTTTGTTGAGATGCTGGATCAGCCAGAAGCTGGTGTTGCACCCGTTGCAGAAGTTGAGGCTGCTTAATAGCAACTCTTAGTTTTAGTGCTTAGTATCGTAAAAAAGCCAGGCTACAACCTGGCTTTTTTACGTTCATCAAGCCTTGTTTCGAATCAGTGTCATGCAACGGGGCAATCAATAAGCAGAAGTGATACGTCATCATGTGCGGGTACACCGTCAAGATGAGCTGCAAGCGCGCTTCTCACTGACTCATGACGAAGATGGGGCGATACGTCGACCATTGCGGCGAGCAGGCCTTCTTCCCCGAACTGTTCTCCGGCGCGGTTTGTTGCTTCGATCAAACCATCCGAGTAGATAACCAGCTGGCAGGGCTTATCCCACGAAAAAGTGATTGTTTTAAGCAAATCTGCGTCGGTTTCAATGATCCCGAGTGGCAGATGTTGTGGTGTAAAGCGTTGAATAATTTTGCCATCCACACCGATCAGGAAGCACTCCGGCGTTCCACCAATCCAGATTTCACCTGTTTTTGTCTTTTGATCAACGCTTACACCCGTGACTGCAACAAAGCGCCCTACCGGCATGGATTGAATCAGTTTGAAGTTGATTTCACCGATTACTTCAAATAAGTCAGCACCATGCGGAGTCATGCCATAAAAAACGGTTAATACCGGCAAAGTGCTGATTGCAGCTGTTAAACCGTGACCTGTGGCATCAGCGAGCAAGGCGTAGAGCTTGCCTTGCCGTGAGCGGCAAGCTGCAATTACGTCGCCGCTAAAGTTCTGTGCAGGTGAGATCAGGTATTTAAGCTGATCGTCATTCAGGCTCTCGCGAAGCATCTGCCGATCAATTAACTCGCGTGCGAGACGGTTTTCGGTTTCAGTTTCTTCAAAATAACGGCGTAACTCTTCGGCATTCTCACGCAGTTGTTGCTCGCTGGATTTACGTTCGCTGATGTCTGAAATGATCCCGATGAACAAGCGCTGATTATCGTGATGAATTTCTGTGACACCCAGTTCCATTGGGAAGGTCGTGCCGTTTTTGCGCAGGGCGACGACTTCCCGTCCATAACCCATTATCTGTGGTGGCCCGCCACCCACATAGTTGCTGATGTAGGTATCGTGCTCGCTGTGGTATGGCTCAGGCATCAGCATCTTGACGTTTCTGCCGAGCATTTCCTCCTGTGTCCAGCCGAAAAGCCGTTCACATGAAGCATTGCAGGCGATGATTGTTGCGCTGGTGTCGATGGTCACGATACCGTCCAGCACGTTGTCCGAAATTGCCTGAACGCGACGTAGTGATTCAGTTGCCTGGCGCTGCAGCAGCAACATCCGTTGCATCGAGCGCATTTTTGCTTCGAGGACGACGAAATTGATTGGCTTTGACATAAAGTCATCGCCACCCGCTTCCAGTCCGGTGACCAGATGTTCATCGCGGTCAAGTGCGGAGAGAAATACGATCGGTACCCAGTGATCGCTGCTTTGCGCGCGGATGCGGCGTGCGGCCTCGAATCCATCCATAACCGGCATCATGATGTCGAGCAGCACCAGGTCAGGCTTATGCTCGAAATACAGCGCCACAGCTTGCGCGCCATCTTCTGCGGTGATCGTACCGTGGCCGAGTTTCCTCAAAAAAACCTGAAGAATTTGAAGATTTGTTCGATTGTCGTCGACAACAAGAATCCGGAGTGCCGGCAGAAGATCTTTAGTGTTGTTTGCAGGATTGCTCATGATTATTCAGTCGCTGCTTCATGGTCAAGGATGGTTGCCACGACGGTATTGCCACTGCCTTCGTAGGCCAGGCTGCTAAAGCTGGTCAAGCGAGCCAGTGCGATGCCACGCCCATTGGGGTCGAAGGCGCGTTCCGGATCGAAATCCAGATATTGGTGCCAGTTGAAACCATGGCCATCATCTGTGATGCGAATCTTTAAGGATTCAGGTTCACGGCGTAATTCGACGCGCACGCGCTTGGCGTAGTTTTCTGGCAGCGCGCTACGGCGCTGGATTTCATCATTCCAGCCATCGGAACGCTTCAGGTCGGATTTTTCGGCATAAGTGATCCCGAGATTGCCATGCTCGACCCCGTTAATCAGAAGTTCCGAGAGGCCAAGAATGGTGCAGTCCGGGCGTGATGAGGCTTGGGCGAGAAAGGCTGCGAGGCGGCTGGCTTCTTCGACGGTACGCAGCTCAAACTTTGCTTCCGTGATCAACTGTAGCGCGTCGCCGTGTTCTTTCAGGCGATGTTGCAGATCGGCCTTGGTTGCTGCATCGCTCAGTGCCGCCCGTGCAATGGAAAGCAGCGAGTCGCGCTCGTAGGGCTTGGTCAGGTAATAGTACGCACCGGCCTGCAAACCTTCGCGCAGCTGCTCCGGGGATGAGGCTGCGGTTTGCATGATTACGGGCAGTGCAGACATACGTGAGTCCGCTTTGATACGTTTAAGCAGGGCAATGCCGTCAAGACCGGGCATCATGCGGTCGAGAATAATCAGATCAAAGCCACTACCCGGCACGGCGGCGTCAGCCCCTGATAATGAAAGCTCATTCCATGCTGCTTCCCCCGACTCATGGAAAACCAGCGTGTAGCCAGACTCGGAGAAGTATTCACCGATGATTTCAAGGTTGAATGGCTCGTCGTCGACAATCAGAATTTTTGCACTCATCACGGTTCTCGTCGCATGGGGTGGGGGAATTCAAGTGGTGCAACCGGCAGTTGCAGGATGAATGAAGCACCTTCAGCCGGATTATTACATGCCTCAATACTGCCACGGTGCGCACGCATGATCTCGCGGCAAATGGATAGCCCAAGGCCAGTGCCGCCCGCACCTGTCTTGGTCTTGCTGCTTTGAACGAATTTCTCGAAGATACTTTCGAGTTCACTCGGCGGAATGCTGACACCCTGGTCGGCAACGATGATACGAAGCGTGGGGAGCATTGATTTCTCGTCAGCACGACGGCCAAACTGTTGCAGCCCTGGTGCAAACGAAATTGTTATTTGCCCGCCGTCCGGCGAGAACTTGATCGCATTGGACAGCAGATTGCGCACTACCTGGCCAAAGCGCATCGCATCGCACATGGCCTCAGTGCTGCATTCGGGAGGCTGGATGGTGAGCGTTAGGTGACGACTGTTGAGCAGCGACTCAAATTCATCGCCGGCTTCACGGATCAGCGGCAGGACGTCAAGATGTTTTGGCTCAACATGCATTTTGCCGGCTTCGAGCTTGGAGAGGTCGAGCAGATCATTGAGCAGGCGCAACAGGCGCTCGCCGCTCTGGCGAATGCGCTGGAAATAGAGTGCCAGCTTGCCGCCCGGGTCAGCTGCCGTCGCTTTTTCCTCACCGAGCCCGGCGAAGCTCAGCACCGCGTGCATCGGTGTCCGCATTTCATGCGACATATTGGCGAGGAACTCCGACTTTGCCAGATTCGCCCTTTCCGCAACGTCCTTGGCGTTGAGCAGATCTACGGTTTGTTCTGCAACCATCTCCTGCAAGTGGTCGCGATGCCGGAAAAGCTCAGCTTCGGCCAATTTGCGTTCCGAAATATCGATGGCAATGCCAAGGAAACCAGTAATTTCACCGGTTCCATCAAGTACGGCGGTGATCACCAGATCAACGG
>CAJBIL010000345.1 GCA_903953145.1 uncultured beta proteobacterium | reverse complement strand
TGCAAGGGTTTTTTACACTTTGCCAAAAAATAGAGCACTTAATTAATATATAAATATCAACAGCTTAGAAATATATCCTTGATTTTCAAGGGACTTGCGACAGTTTTGTTACCGGGCAGGCAGTTCTGTGCATAAGTCAACAGGAAAGTTTAAATTTATTTCTTTTTATTTCCCGTTATTTACTGTTGTTGCGCAAGGCTTTGCTGTACTCATGCACCGTTTTTACCAGCGTCGTCACATGATCCGGCGGGGTGAATTGTGAAATACCATGGCCGAGGTTGAACACATGGCCGGTATCGCCCGGGCCGTAGCTATCGAGCACTTTTTTAGCTTCAGCGGCGATTTTGTCCGGCGAGGCGAACAGCACGTTGGGGTCGAGGTTGCCTTGCAACGCCACCTTGTCGCCCACCCGCCGGCGTGCTTCGCCGATGTCGATCGTCCAGTCGAGGCCGAGTGCGTCGCAGCCGATATTGGCAATCGACTCCAGCCACAAGCCGCCACCTTTGGTAAAGACGATGGACGGAATCCGCTCGCCGTCTTTCTCTTTGATCAGGCCGGCAACGATGCGCTGCATGTATTGCAGTGAAAACTCCTGATACGCCGCCGCCGACAGGCCACCGCCCCACGAGTCGAAAATCATCACGGCCTGCGCGCCGGATTCGATCTGGGCATTGAGGTAAGCAATCACCGAATCGGCGGTCACCGACAGGATGTGATGCATCAGATCCGGCCGGTCGTACATCATCGTCTTGACGTGTCGGTAATCGCTGCTCGACGCGCCTTCGACCATGTAGCAGGCCAGCGTGTAGGGGCTGCCGGAGAAGCCGATCAGCGGCACCGAGTTATCCAGCGCACGGCGGATTTCGGACACGGCATCGGTCACATAGCGCAGATGATCGTAGGGGTCCGGCACGGTGAGGTCACGAATCGCCCATTCTTCGCGCAGCGGGCGCTCAAACTTCGGCCCTTCGCCTTCGGTGAAATACAGCCCCAGCCCCATGGCGTCGGGCACGGTCAGGATGTCGGAAAACAGAATCGCGGCATCCAGATCGTAGCGGGCAAGCGGCTGCAAGGTGACTTCGCAGGCCATCGCCGGGTTCTTGCACAATTGAAGAAAGCTGCCGGCGCGCTTACGCGTCTCGCAATACTCAGGCAGGTAGCGCCCCGCCTGGCGCATCAGCCAGAGTGGCGTATGGTCGGTCGGCTCTTTGAGCAGGGCACGCAGGAAGTTGTCGTTGCGGGGTCGTGTCACGTTTTGCTCCGCCGGAAAGGAGGTAAAGAGGATAGAAGGCGAACATTCGCTGGAAGGCGGAGATTATCCCGCGTTCGCCCCCCCGACGCCACCAAAGCAGAGGGCTTTTGCCTAACGGCGCCAGAAATAGGGCGTGAATAACACGAAGAACGTAAAAATCTCCAGGCGCCCGGCAAGCATGGCCAGCGTACAAATCCATGTTTGGAAATCAGTCAGCGATTGAAAATTCTGTGCCGGGCCAACCGCGTTAAGACCCAGCCCTGCATTGTTGATACACGCAATGATCGCGGTGAATGCCGAGATAAAGTCCATCCCGCTGGCGATCAGCAAGAACGTCAACTCGCCGACCGTCAGGGCATAGAGAAAAATAAACCCGAGCACGGCACCGGCAATGCTCTGCGGAATCGGCGTACCGCCGATCCGGATCGGATTGACCACCGCCGGATGAATCAGCTTTTGTAACTCGCGCAGCCCCTGTTGGGTCAGAATCAGCGTCCGGATCATCTTGATCCCGCCGCCGGTCGAGCCCGAACACACCGCAATGCAAGAGAGGAACAGCATCCACATCGGGACAAAAATCGGCCATTTGTCGTAGTCGACACTGGCAAAGCCGCAGTCGGTGGCAATTGACACAAGATTAAAAGCAACGTGCCGGAGCGCTGTCAGCCATTCCTCGTATACGCCTAACTCCCACAGGTAGGTTGTGCAAACCAGGGTGCTGGAAACGATCAGAAGCACAAATGCTTTAGCCTCGGTGTCCCGCCAGTAGGCCATTGGCGAGCGATCACGCAAGACCAGAAAATGGGTAGCAAAATTAAAGCCGGCTGCCATCATGAAAAATATCAGGACGGCTTCAATTTCCGGTGAATTGAACTGGCCAACACTTGCGTCATAGGTTGAAAAACCGCCCAGCGACAAGGCGGCAAACGCGTGACAGATGGCATCCAGCCAGTTCATACCGACCACTTTGAGTGACAAAATGCAGGCCACGGTGATCCCGAAATAGACGAGCCACAGCGCCTTTGCAGTGCTGGCAATGCGCGGCGTCAGCTTGGAATCCTTCATCGGCCCGGGTGTTTCCGCCTTGTAGAGTTGCATGCCGCCAACGCCGAGTAGCGGCAAAATCGCGACGGCGAGCACGATAATGCCCATACCACCCAGCCAGTTGAGCTCATGACGCCAGATATTGACAGCCGGCGGCAAATGCTCAATACCGGTCAGCACCGTACTGCCCGTGGTCGTCAGGCCGGACATCGTTTCAAAAAAAGCGTCGGTGAAGGAAAAATTCGGGATGATCAGCATCAGTGGCACCGTGGCGATGGCCGCCATCATCACCCAGGCAAGGGTGACCAGCAGAAAACCGTCACGTGGTTGCAACTCGCGCTTGAAGCGCCGGGTCGGCCACCAGAGCCCGAGACCGGCCAGCATGCAAAAAACCATCGCATCGATAAACTCGAAGAGCACCCCATCCTCGTAGATGATGCTGGTCGCAATCGGCATCAGATAAGTCAAGCCAAAGAAGACGAGCATCATCCCCATCACATGCAGAATCGGAAAAACGCGGTATCTCACAGGAACCCCACGCTAACCTGAAACAGTTGCTCGACTTTCTTGACCACTTTCTTGTTCAGACAAAACACGATAACGTGGTCGCCGCTCTGAATCACCTCGTCCTTGTGCGCGATCACCACATGCCCCATGCGCTTGCGCATGGCCATGCCCTGATAGCCAACGTCTTCGATCTTGTCGAAATCACGCACAATCACGGCGAGCGTTGCACCCCGGGATAACCGGCAGCTCGCCAATGCGACGGCCGACTGCCTTTGAGGTTTTCCGGTCACCATGCGCAACGATTTCCAGCGCCTCGGCCGCGCCACGCCGCAGGCTATGCACTTGCGCCACATCACCATGCCGCACATGCGCCAGCAAGGCGCCAATCGACACCTGCGCCGGTGAAATGGCGATATCGATCGGGCCACCCTGAACGATTTCGGCATAGGCGCGCCGGTTAATCAGCGCCACCACACGCTTGCAGCCCATGCGCTTGGCCAGCGAAGCGGCCATGATGTTGTTTTCGTCGTCGTTGGTCAGCGCCAGGAAGAGGTCCATCTCGTCGATGGCCTCCTGTTGCAGCAAATCTTCGTCCGTCGCATCGCCACGCAGCACCAGCGTTTCTTGCAGGGTGTTGGCAATCAACTCGGCGCGCGTGCGGCTGCCTTCGATGATTTTGACCTGATATTTATGCTCCAGCGCCCGCGCAACGCGTAAACCGATATTGCCGCCGCCGGCAATCATGACGCGAACCACCGGCTTCATCATCCGGCGCATTTCGCGCAGCACAAAGCGAATATGCTCGTCGGCTGCCAGCACGAAAACCTCGTCGCCGTCCTCGATCACCGTATCGCCTGTCGGCGTAATCGGCCGGTCACGCCGGAAGATCGCGGCAATGCGTGCCTCAACACCAGCGGTCAAATGATCGCTCATCTCCTTAATTGGCTTGCCGACCATCAAACCGCCGGCGTAGACACGAACCGCGACCAGCGCGACCCGATCCTTGGCGAAGGAAAGCACCTGCAAGGCTTCGGGGAACTCGATCAGCTTGATGATGTAATCGGTAATGACCTGTTCCGGACAAAGCGCAAAATCAACGGCGAAATTCTCCGGTTTGAGCAGCGTCTCGCTTTCCAGAAAATCAGTCGAGCGCAAGCGGGCAATCCGCATCGGCACGTTGAAAATACTGTGCGCCACCTTGCAGGCCACCAGATTGGTCTGATCACTCTGCGTCACGGCGATCAGCATGTCGGCATCTTCCAGCCCGGCATCGTGCAACGCGGAGGGCGTCGCCGCATTACCGACCACGGTGCGCAAATCCAGATGATCCTGCAATTGCTGCAAACGCTCCGGATCGCTATCAACAATCGTGATGTCGTTGTCTTCAGACACCAGACTTTCCGCAACGCTGGCCCCGACCTGCCCCGCACCCAGGATAACAATTTTCATTTTTCCCCCTTGCTGTTCTATCAGGCCGCCGCGCCGGCTTGCTTATTCGCGCTCTTCGCTACGGCGGCCGAGATTCAAACCCAGTTGCTTCAGTTTACGATAAAGATGCGTCCGTTCCAGCCCTGTTTTTTCGGCAACGCGCGTCATGTTGCCGCGTTCGCTTTTCAAATGATGTTCAAAGTACAGACGCTCGAATGCCTCGCGCGCGTCGCGCAAGGGCTGCTCGAACATCGGCATGATGGGCGTTTGCACGGCGGCTTCGCCGGCATCACGCTGTAGCACGCGGCCGACATCCTCCACCGAAATTTCTTCTTCAAGCGCCGATAGCGCAAGATTCTTCACTGCCGCCAGCAGCTCCGACCACTCGCCTTGCCAGCGATGCATGCGCAAGGCGTTTAGCGCACTGCTTGAAAAATGCCGCTGCGGTACTTCGCTCCGCTCAACCAGATGATTGAGAACGAGCGCGGCAATTTCCGGCACATCGTCAGCGTGCCCCGCCAGTTGCGGCAAGGCTACCCAGACTTCGCCAAGCCGTGCGATCAGCGCGGGATCCCAGCCTGCTTCGTCAAGCGCAGCCAATGAACGCGTGGAGGCGGCGACCAGTTGCAAGTTGTGCTTCTCGAGGCGCTCAAGGGCGAACACAAGGTTCATCTGCTGCAACTTGCCGAGCAACAAAAGATCCGCAATAAACAGAATGCCACCCGCCGATTTTTCCAGCATCTCCTGGGTCAGTGGTGCACTTGATGCAGACAGATCAAGCCAGGGCGTTTGCGGTGCCTGTAAGGTGCGCGCGCAAATTTCAGCAATGCCGCCGGAAGCGCTCTTCAGCAAAAGAATCTGGGTTTTAGCCGCCGCCTGTTCAAGACGCTTTTTCAGGTCCTTCAATAGCGGCGAGCGGGCAAAGGCATCAAGCGTCAGTGGCGGCTTGTGCGGCGCAGCTTCGTGCTTGAGCGCTTTTTTGACGGTGGCCAGCAGCTTTTGCAGGGCAATCGGCTTTTCGAGGAAATCAATCGCGCCGATGCGGGTTGCTTCAACCGCTGTATCAATCGTGCCGTGCCCCGACATCATGACCACCGGCATGGTCAGCAAACCGCCTGACGACCATTCCTTGAGCAGCGAAATGCCATCGGTGTCGGGCATCCAGATATCAAGCAGGACAAGATCCGGGCGCTTTTCATTGCGAATCTTTCTTGCGGCTGCGGCATGTTCGGCCAGCCAGACGGTGTGGCCTTCGTCAGCCAGAATTTCGGAGAGCAACTCGCGAATGCCAATTTCGTCATCGACGACCAGTATTTGTGCCATGGTCAGGTCTCAGTGGAAGTAACGGTTGAAATAGTGGAAATAGTTGAAGTAGCAGCAATGAGTGTCGCCGCCAACGCGGGCGCCAGCGGCAGGCGAATACTGACCTCGGCGCCCAGTGGCTGGCGGTTGGTAATGTTGATGCGGCCCTGATGCTCGTCGACAATTTTCTTGACGATGGCCAAGCCAAGCCCGGTACCGCGGGCCTTGGTTGTGACATAGGGCTCAAAGACCCGCGCCATCAGTTCAGGCGGGAAACCGGGGCCGGCGTCGCTCACCGTGAGTTCAGCCACGCCATCAACGATGCGCGTCCTGATGCCGATACTTGGCTCATCACTGTTCTCTTGCGCATCTTCGGCGTTGCGCAACAGGTTATGAATGATTTGCCGCAATTGCGTGGCATCGCCCCAGATGGCGGGCAAATCTGTGGCCAGGGCAACATCGATCCGGGCGCGCGAGGTTTCATAGAGGCCGAGCACCTCGCCAACCAGCGCGTTAAGGTCGAGACGAGCCAGTTCGGGCGCCGGCATCCGGGCGTAGTCGGAAAAATCATCCACCATGCGTTTCATGGCCTGAACCTGATTGATGATGGTCTGTGTCGCCCGGCCGAGCATGTCGGCATCGCTTCCCGTCAGCTTGTCGGCCAGCTTCATCTGCAAGCGTTCGGCCGAAAGCTGGATGGGCGTCAGTGGATTCTTGATCTCATGCGCCAGGCGCCGTGCCACTTCGCCCCAGGCGGCACTGCGCTGCGCTGCGACGAGACGCGTCACATCGTCAAAAACAACGACATAGCCGCCGCTCGACCCTTCCGGCAGCTGCGTGCCGCGCAAGAGCAAAATTTGCGGCAACCCGCCGCTGCGCTCCAGTTCGATCTGCGTCTGCCACTCCTTGTTGCCATATTCGGCAAACGCTTCCCGGATTGTGTGGCCAAAAACCTGCTGGCGCGGCCAGAGATCAATCGACTCGGCGAAGAGGCCGACAAAATCATCATTCAAAATAGTCAGCGCCCCCTGATTGGAGGTGCGCAACAGGAAGCGCCGGTCAAAAACCAGCACACCCGCCGAAAGATTG
Source organism: uncultured beta proteobacterium (assembly GCA_903953145.1). Taxonomy (GTDB): domain Bacteria; phylum Pseudomonadota; class Gammaproteobacteria; order Burkholderiales; family Rhodocyclaceae; genus CAJBIL01. The sequence goes on along the minus strand of CAJBIL010000345.1, from coordinate 686 downwards.
GCCAGAATCGACTCCAGATAGGCACGAGCTGATTCGACTTCGGCACGATGCCGCTCCGTCTCACGCCGGGCATCGTCCAGTTGTCGGGTCATCTGGTTGAATGACTGGGTCAGAACGCCCAGCTCATCACGACTATAAATCGCCTGACGCGGCGTAAAGTCACCGGCAGCAACCGCCTGCGTGCCTTCGGCCAAGATCGAAAGTGGCGCCGAAAGCCGGCGCGCCAGCACAAATGCCAGCGCAAATGCGGTAAATAAGGCAAGTAGCACGGTCAGCGTCAGCGTCATGGCGTAAATCCGGGTCAGCCCTTCGCGGCCCAGAGACAGTTCCTGATAGTCGCGATAAACAGCCTGCACGCTCTCGGCGTTCTGCGCCAGATTAGCTGGTACCGGCTGCGTCAGCTGCAAAACACGCGGTGCGTTGGCGAGGCCCAGCGGGCTGACCGGCACCAGCACGCGCAGCATCAATTCTTTACTGCCTTCGCCGATCTCTGTCGCCTCTCCCTCGATAACGCTGTAACCCCGCCCGGAACGAGCCTCGCGCAACTGTGCCGCCGAGGGGATTGGCGGCAACAGCGAAGAAAGATCGCCAGTCGAACTGGCCAGCAGTTGCCCGTCGGTGGTGAATAAAGCGGCTGCCTGCACGCCACTTTGTTCGCGCAAGCGATTAAGCAGTGCGCGACGCTG
>CAJBIL010000344.1 GCA_903953145.1 uncultured beta proteobacterium | reverse complement strand
ATTTTCTTTGCGATTCCTACGGTTTTCTACGTGGCTTCGCATAGTCTGCTCAACACTTACGAACTCACTGGTTTTTCTGCGGCCATCGGTGCGGGTTATGCCTTTTTACCGTTTGTGCTGCTCGCCGGGCTATCGATTTTCCCACTGACTTTGCTTGAAAGCATGGTGATTGCCAGCCCGATACTGATCGCGCAGGCGTTGGCCGGCTATCTGAGCTGGTCGACCTTGAACATTCCTTCGTTTGCCGGCGCATTCTGGCTGCTCGCCCTGATTACCGGAGTCTCGGCACTGGCCGGCATGAGCCAGCTAACCTTCATGATTGCCCTCGTTCATCAAGCCGTGCGTGACCCGCTGACCGGCGAGTTTTCACGGCGCAGCGGGGAGGAAATCCTCGATCTGCACTTCAGCAATGCGACGCGCAACCAGATGCCGATCGCGATTGCCTTCATCGACCTTGACCACTTCAAGAGCATCAACGACCAGTTTGGCCATGAAGCAGGCGATCAGGCGCTGATTGCTACCACGGCGTCAATTTCGCACTGCATGCGTCGCGGCGATACGCTGGTGCGCTGGGGCGGTGAAGAATTTTTGTTGATCATGCTCAACACGGATCTGCCACAGGCCAGCATTGCACTCAACCGCATCCAGCAGTTTGGTTTTGGCCGTCGGCCGGATGGCAAACTCCTGACGGCCAGCATTGGCGTCGCCGAACGTGGTGCGGATCAGACCAATGACTGGAAAATGCTGGTCGAGAAAGCCGACGCACGGATGTACCGCGCGAAGCAGAACGGACGCGACCAGCTGGTTGTTAGCGACGTATAAAGCAGCGCAAACGCCGCTGAAACCGGGTGAATTACGCGCTCAAATCAGCCAGAAAATCGTGCAGATAAACGTCGTGGCTGCCGATGTGCCGCAGAAATATGGCCGTCAGCTCCTGGATGGCATGCGCCATCGCCACTTGCTCCCCTTTTTTAGCGAGCAGTTCATCGAGCCATTCGACCATTCTTTCGTGGTCCTGTTGATGCGCGAGGTAGTTTGAGTAGCTGTAAAGCCGCATCAAAACCTCTTCCGACAGAAAATGCGCCCGGCTGTAGTCGGAAAGCTGAGTCATTGTCTCACTCAGATCCTCGCCTCTCGTCAGTGCGAGGCTCACGGCCTGCATCAAACGCGCCTGAACCATGTGCTCCCGGTTGATCCCTCCGGAATCAACCATTGCCGAATGCAGTGCTTGCGTTGCCATGTTTTCACCTCCTGTGACGCGCCGTTTGGGCCATTTGCCCCGCTACTGCCTAGATAGCTTCCACACCTACAGACCAATGCCCGCTTCAAGCGCCTCCCAGCGCTCAAGGAGTACCAGCAACTCATCATCAATCGCCGCCAGCCGCGCCGATATTTTTTTTGCATCATCGGTCGGTGACTGATAGAGATTCGGATCTTCAAGCCGCGCCGTCAGTTGTTTTTGCTCAGCCTCAAGCGCTGCAATCTGCTTGGGCAACGCCTCAAGCTCGCGCCCGGCCTTGTAGTTGAGCTTATTTGCCGGTGCCGGTTTTTTATCCGGCGCAGCGGAGGCACGTGCGTCATTACGCTTTGCAGCGCTGGCTTTTGCCGCGTCTTCCTTGCGCCGCCCGGCCTGATAGTCGGCCCAGTCCTGATAACCGCCGGCGTACTCGCGCCAGACACCGTCGCCCTCGGCGGCGATGGTTTGTGTCACCACGTTGTCGATAAAGGTACGGTCATGGCTGACGAGGAACAGCGTGCCTTTGTATTCCTGAAGCAATTCTTCGAGCAGTTCGAGCGTTTCGATGTCGAGGTCGTTGGTCGGTTCGTCGAGCACCAGCACGTTGGCCGGCCGCGCAAACAGGCGCGCCAGCAGCAGGCGGTTACGCTCGCCACCGGACAACGATTTAACCGGCGAGCGCGCACGCTGCGGCGCGAACAGAAAGTCGCCGAGATAGCTGATCACGTGCTTGCGCTCATCGCCGATCTGCACAAAATCAGAGCCCGGCGAGATCACATCAACCAGCGCCGCCTCTTCATCAAGCTGCGTGCGGAACTGGTCAAAATACGCCACTTCAACCTTGGTGCCGAGGCGCACCT
>CAJBIL010000343.1 GCA_903953145.1 uncultured beta proteobacterium | reverse complement strand
CGCGCTGATTCCTGCCATAACTCAGCGGGTTGCACTGCGGGCATGGATAGTTTGATGGCACCGGCACGATCCATTTCCTCGCGGACAATTTTTTCAACCTTGCGCAACACGCGCAGGCCAACCGGCATCCAGGTGTAGATACCCCCGGCAAGGCGCTTGATCAAACCGGCACGCAGCATCAGTTGATGGCTGACGATCTCAGCATCGGAGGGCGCTTCTTTGAGCGTCGAGAGGAAAAATTGCGAAGAGCGCATGAGCGTTGAATTTCGAGAAAATAAACCCTGATTTTACAAGACAGATGGCCGAAGCGCGATGTCATTCGCGCCGCGCAGGCAGATTGATGCCCAACCGATGCCCGAATCAGCATGCTTCCCGCAATGTCTGCTTTCCAAGCCATTTGAAATGTGGAAGAATGCATTCAACCCAATAATTTTGCAGGATTTTAAAATGCTCGATCGTGAAGGCTATCGCCCGAACGTCGGCATCATTTTATGTAACGCGAAGAACGAGGTTTTCTGGGGCAAGCGCATTCGAGAGCATTCGTGGCAGTTTCCGCAAGGCGGCATCAAGCGGGGCGAAACCCCCGAGCAGGCGATGTTCCGGGAACTTCATGAAGAGGTCGGCTTGCTACCCGAGCATGTGAGCATTCTCGGCAGAACCAAAGACTGGTTGCGTTACGATGTGCCGACACACTGGGTCAAGCGCGAGTGGCGCGGCAGCTATAAAGGGCAGAAACAGATATGGTTTCTGCTTCGCCTCGTCGGGCGCGACAGCGATGTTTCGTTGCGCGCCAGCGATCATCCCGAGTTTGACGCATGGCGCTGGAGCCATTTCTGGATTCCACTGGATGCCGTCATTGAGTTCAAACGCGGCGTTTATGAGCATGCCTTGAACGAACTCGCGCGCTTTCTTGATGCGGATCGTCGCCGCCCACGCTTTTTTGGCGATATCCTGCCGGCTGACGGTGTCGCCGAGTGCCTTGGTGAGAGTGTCGCCAACAAGTAGCATTGTTTTGCTTGTGCAGTCGTAAATACAGGGTTTCGATGCCAGTGATTGAGATTAAAAAAATCTTTTTGCCGCTCCTTTTGTGCGCCTCTTCGTGTGTTTTTGCGGCGGGCTTCGATAGCGACTATGAGGAAAAGCCATGGGAAGAGATTGAGTCAACGATTCCCTCTTTCCCCAATCCTGAAAATCTGGTTTCGTTTTATGTCAGCGCGACTGCCGAAAATAAATTCACGGTTGATCGTGATTCTATTTCGGTAGGCGCGGATGGTGTTGTTCGTTACACCCTTGTCATTACCAGTCCCTCCGGTGTCCAGAATGTCAGTTACGAGGGATTGCGTTGCTCCTCTGCTGAACGTCGGCTGTATGCTTTTGGCCGCTCCGATAAAACCTGGTCGAAAGCGCGCAGCAATCAATGGCTCAGAATTCAGGAAAGCACCGTAAATCGGCATCATGCCGTGCTTTATGGTGAGTATTTTTGTCCCAGCGCAATCGCTGTTCGTGATGCTGAAGAGGCGCGCATGGCACTTCGCTTGGGCGGACATCCGTCGACGGTGCGCCGATAGCTGCGGCTTTGCCACAAAAAGAACGCGGAGGTATTCTCTTGGGTCCCGATTCATTTATTGTTGAATTCGACAAGGCGTTGCGTACAGTATTTGCAGCGGCCTCAACAACACGAGAAGTGCCGGGCAGAAATGTCACTGAAGCGGTTTTGTCCTCCGATGAAAAATCGCATGCGGGCGCCTTGATGCGGATTAATCACGTCGGCGAGGTTTGCGCCCAGGCACTTTATCAGGGGCAGGCGCTTACATGCCGCAGCGCTGACGTTCGCCATTCTCTTGAGCAAGCCGCCTACGAAGAAACCGAACATCTTGCCTGGACTGAGCGCCGAATCGACGAATTAGGGACTCGCAAGAGTTTGCTTAATCCGCTGTGGTATCTGGGTGCGCTGTCAATGGGCATGCTGGCAGGCAAGCTTGGTGATGGCTGGAGTCTCGGCTTTCTGGCTGAGACTGAGCGTCAGGTAGAGGCGCATCTCGATCACCACCTTGAAGCCCTGCCGCCGCAGGACGTTAAATCACGCTTGATTGTGCAGCAGATGCGACTCGATGAAATCGCGCATGCCGAAAAAGCCGTTGCGTTGGGCGCGCAGGCATTGCCGTCCGTGGTCAAAACTGCGATGAGGCTCGTTTCCAGCGTGATGACCCGCACTGCCTACTACGTCTAACCCTCAATAATTTCAAAGTCGTGTGTGATTTCAGCCGTTTTACCGAGCATGATTGTTGCCGAGCAGTATTTGTCTTTCGATAACTCAATGGCTCTTGCGACTGCTTCCGGCTTCAATTGTTTGCCGGTAACGCGGAAATGAAAGTGGATTTTGGTGAATATCTTGGGGTCGATTTCTGCGCGATCTGCTTGCAGACTCACTTCGCAACCAGTAATGGCGTGACGGCCCCGCTTTAGGATCAGCACCACATCAAACGCCGTGCACCCGCCGGCACCCGCAAGTAACATTTCCATCGGCCTCGGAGCCAGGTTGCGTCCGCCCGCTTCCGGCGCCCCGTCCATCATGATGGCGTGGTTGCTTCCTGTCTCAGCAACAAAAGACATGCCATCCCCGGTCCATTTGACTTTGCAATCCATACGTCACCTCCTTGTCTTTCGAATCGTTATTTTACCGGATAGTGCTTAATTATAAATTGCGCCATGTTTTGCTGCGGCGCAGCAAAAAACCTTTATTGGTTTAATTTTTGCCGCACATTTAGGATTATGATTAGTTAAATATTTCTCTCGAAAATTAAACAACTATATGATTTTAATTGTTTATTAGCTTTTAATGAATTTTATATTTTAGTGAGTAAAAAATAAATGCCGCAATGCACAAAAAGTCCTTGATCTTTGGGATTCACAAGTCCATAATTCGCTCAAGTTAAGTGTTTGATGTTTAGCAATCTGAAGTTTGTCTCCTCCACCCTCCTCCTTTGGTGTGGATTTAGCGCG
>CAJBIL010000342.1 GCA_903953145.1 uncultured beta proteobacterium | reverse complement strand
GCTCCTCGATGCGGGTTGCGAAATCGCCGTCGAGCGTGACTCAATGACCTTGAAAGCGCCGCAAAAGCTCAAGGCCGTGAGTATTCGCACGGCGCCTTATCCGGCCTTCCCCACAGATATGCAGGCGCAGTTCATGGCCATCAACTGTGTGGCAGAGGGCTCGTCGGTGATCCGCGAAACGATTTTTGAAAATCGCTTTATGCACGCCGTTGAGCTGATTCGATTGGGGGCCGATATCAAGATCGACGCTAACAATGCCGTGGTGACCGGTGTGCCGAGACTTGAGGGCGCGACCGTCATGGCTACCGACCTGCGCGCTTCGGCCAGTCTGGTCATTGCCGGGCTGGTGGCGCAGGGCGAAACACTGATCGAACGCATCTATCATCTTGATCGTGGCTACGAGCGGATCGAAGAAAAACTGACCAAACTCGGTGCCATCGTCAAGCGGGTGCATTAACCGTCGGTTGGTGATCAGCCAGTCGATGCCCTGCAAGGCTCACCAAATGGCGATCTAGCTAATGCATGTCTGAAGATGCCCGAAAACAGGGCTTCTTCAGACATGATGTTTGTAGATGCCCGTATTTATTGCTTTGCAGCATGATCTCCGTCAGTCTGGCATTGCGGTAAAATTTAGCGCTTGTTGCGCAGTCAAAAGGAAACCGCCGTGAACGGCATTACGATTGCCCTTTCAAAGGGCCGAATTTTTGAAGAAACACTGCCTTTGCTGGCTGCCGCCGGGATTGTTCCGCTGGAAGACCCGGAAACCTCGCGTAAACTGATCATCGAGACCAATCGCGCCGATGTACGCGTGGTAATTGTTCGCGCCACCGACGCGCCAACCTATGTGCAGTACGGCGCGGCGGATATCGGTGTGGTTGGCAAGGATGTGCTGCTTGAGCACGGTGGCGACGGCCTGTATCAGCCGCTCGATCTCAAAATTGCCAAGTGCCGCATGATGGTTGCCGTGCCAGCCGGGCTGGATTACGCAAATGCCGTGCGCCAGGGCGCGCGCCTGAAGGTGGCAACCAAGTACATCAGCATTGCCCGCGAGCATTTCGCCGCCAAGGGCGTGCATGTTGATCTAATCAAACTCTACGGCTCGATGGAGCTCGCGCCACTGGCAGGCTTGGCCGATGCCATCGTCGATCTGGTATCGACGGGCAGCACGCTGAAGGCCAATAATCTCGTCGCGGTTGAGCACATCATGGATATTTCATCGCGCCTGATCGTCAACCAAGCCGCGCTCAAGCTCAAGCGCGAAACGCTGGCACCGATTCTGGATGCCATTACGCGAGTGGTTGAAGCATGATCCGCATTAAACGTCTCTCGAGTACCGATGCTGATTTCAAGGCGCGTCTCGATGCGCTGCTGGCCTTTGAAGGTGCGCAGGATGCCTCGATCGACCAGACCGTCGCCGCCATTCTGGCGGATGTGAAGGTGCGCGGCGATGCGGCGGTGATCGAATACACCAATCGCTTCGACCGCCTCAATGCCACGTCAATGGCCGAGCTTGAACTCACGCAGGACGAACTCCAGAAAGCATTGGCCGGCTTGCCTGCTGTTCAGCGTGAGGCGCTCGAAGCCGCCGCCGCGCGCGTACGCGACTATCACGAGCGTCAGCCGCTGCAAAGCTGGCAGTACGAAGACCAAAGCGAAGGCATGCGCGGCACCATGCTTGGCCAGATGGTCACCGCGCTCGATCGCGTTGGCCTCTACGTGCCGGGCGGCAAGGCCGCGTATCCGTCATCGGTGCTGATGAACGCGATTCCGGCCAAAGTCGCTGGCGTCAAAGAATTGATCATGGTCGTCCCCACGCCGGGGGGCGAGCACAACCAGCTCGTACTGGCTGCGGCCGCACTGGCCGGCGTTGATCGCGTGTTCACCCTGGGTGGCGCGCAAGCGGTGGGCGCACTGGCCTACGGCACGCAGACTATCCCGCAGGTGGACAAAATAGTCGGCCCCGGTAACGCCTACGTCGCCGCCGCCAAGCGCCGCGTATTTGGCGTGGTCGGCATTGATATGGTCGCGGGGCCGTCAGAAATTCTCGTGATCTGTGATGGCCAGACCGATCCTGACTGGGTCGCCATGGATCTTTTTTCACAAGCCGAGCACGACGAACTTGCCCAGTCGATTCTGGTTTGCCCGGATGCCGCGTACATCGACCGTGTGGCCGAATCCATCGAAAAATTGCTGCCAACCATGCCGCGCAAAGACGTCATCCGCACCTCGCTGGAAAATCGCGGCGCGCTGATTCAGGTGCGTGATCTGGACGAAGCCTGCACCATCGCCAACCGCATTGCGCCGGAACACCTTGAATTGTCACTGGTCGATGCCGAAGCGTGGGTGTCAAAAATCCATCACGCCGGCGCCATCTTCATCGGCCCTTACACCTCGGAGTCGCTCGGTGACTACTGCGCCGGGCCGAACCACGTATTGCCGACGTCGGGCAGCGCACGCTTCTCGTCGCCGCTCGGCGTTTACGACTTCCAGAAACGCACCAGCCTGATCCGTGTCTCGCAGGCCGGCTCGAAAACGCTGGGGCGTATCGCCTCAACACTGG
>CAJBIL010000341.1 GCA_903953145.1 uncultured beta proteobacterium | reverse complement strand
GGCGATACCGGCTCTGACTGCGTTGGTACGAGCAATCGTCACGGCGCCTTGTCGGTTACGCAGTTCGAGCTGATGCCGCAACCTCCCGAAAAGGAGAATGGCGCACTGACCTGGCCTTACTGGCCGTTGAAGATGCGTACTTCCTCTTCGCACGAGGAAGGTTGCGAGCGCGATTTCGCTGTCGCCACCAAGGAGCTCGTTGGCGGTGTTGGCAACGAAAGTGGCAAGGTCAAGTTGCTTAAAGCCGTTCGCGTCGAGTGGAAGAACGGCAAAATGAGCGAAGTTGCCGGCAGCGAGTTTGAACTAAAGGCTGATCTGGTGTTGCTGGCCATGGGTTTTGTTGCACCGGTCAAGCAGGGTTTGCTGGAGCAGTTGTCAGTTGATGTTGATGCACGCAACAACGTCAAGGCGACGACCGACGGAGCCGGCTGCTACGCGACCAGTGTGCCCAAGGTGTTTGCAGCGGGCGATATGCGCCGTGGCCAATCGCTTGTCGTCTGGGCGATCCGTGAGGGGCGGCAGTGTGCACGTGAAGTCGACATTTTCCTGATGGGAAGCTCTGATTTACCGCGCTAAGACCACCGTTAGTGCTCAGGAAAGATAAAAACCCCGTTTCGTTCAGTCGAAACGGGGTTTTTCTTTGGGTCAGGCGGTGGCTATGGCATAGTAGCGTCTGATTTGAAGGGGAAACATTATGAATCCGGAATTGCAAAAATCGCTACAGGTGACGGCGCTCTCTGGCTCGCTCGATGGTTATATGCTGGTCATTCTGATCATCATGCTGGTTGCCGGCTTACTGGGAGGCGTCGCCAATTTTTTTCTGAGTGACCGGCATGGCGATGCCGAGCGCCGCGAGTGGATTAAATTTCCGGTGCTTGGCGTGATTGCTGCGCTGACCGTACCCCTCTTCCTGAATATGATTTCAAGCAATCTGCTGGAGGCTGCGCGCAGCCGGCCGGTTGATTTCTTCGTCTTTGCCGGGTTTTGTCTGATTTACGTCGTTGCTTCGCGCCGCATTTTTGAAAATGCAGCCAACAAGCTGCTGACCCAAATGGATCAGATGAAGCGTGAGATGAGCCAGATCAAGCAGCAGCGGAACGAGGCGCAGCCAGTGCTTCGCGAGGAGGCGCCAGCACTTGTTGAAGCATCACCGGCGGCGCTTCGGCCCGAGGCGGTCAAGGAGGCGCTGTCATACAATGATATCGAGCTGCTACGTGCGCTGGTCGAAGAGAATTGCGTGTATGGCAACCTGGTTGGGCTGACTGACAAAACCGGCCTTGCCCGCGAGTTGGTTAGTAACCGTCTGACGGTGCTCAAGAATCTCGGCATCATCGAAACCCGCATCAACGACAAGAGCATCCTGCACTGGTTTGTTTCCCCCAAAGGCAAGCAGATGCTCGGTGACATTCTTTCCGGCCAGGATGAGCGCAAGACGGCCTGACCCTTTTTCGTATGACCGGCACACAGAGTACGCCCATGAATATCGTCATCCTCGCCGCCGGGCAGGGCAAACGCATGCATTCCAACCTGCCCAAAGTTCTGCACCCTCTGGCCGGTAAGGCGCTTGTCTCGCACGTTATCGATACGGCGCGCAGCCTTTCTCCCCGCAAGCTCTGCATTGTTTATGGTCACGGTGGAGACACCGTACGCACCACACTGGCCGCTCCTGACCTTGGCTGGGCATTGCAGGAGCCGCAGCTTGGTACTGGCCACGCTGTTATGCAGGCGTTGCCGTATCTCGACGCCGATGGCACGACACTCGTGCTGTACGGCGATGTGCCGTTGATTCAGCCCGAAACACTCAAAAAACTGCTGCATGCTGCACAGGCTGGCCTTGCCATCCTCACCGTTGAGCTCACCGACCCGAATGGTTATGGCCGTATCGTGCGTAATGCGGCCGGTCACGTAACCAGCATCGTCGAGCAGAAAGACGCATCGGCCAGCCAGCTTGCGATTTGCGAAGTCAATACAGGCATCATGGCGCTGCCGACCGCCTGCCTCGGCCAATGGCTGGCAGCGCTCTCCAACGATAACGCCCAGCATGAGTATTACCTGACAGACATCGTCGGCATGGCCGTTGCTGCCGGTCTGCCTGTCCGTACCGCGCACCCGGCGGGTGAATGGGAGGTTCTCGGCGTCAATAGCAAAGTGCAACTGGCCGAACTTGAACGCATTGCCCAGCGCCTTACTGCTGAGCAACTGATGACGCAGGGGGTTCGCCTTGCCGACCCGGCACGCCTCGATGTGCGGGGTGAGCTGGTGTGTGGGCGTGATGTTTTTATTGACGTTAACTGCGTTTTTGAAGGCAAGGTTGAGCTTGATGAAGCCGTCGAAATCGGTCCCAACTGCGTGCTCAAAAATGCCCGGATCGGCGCAGGTAGCCGTCTGGCCGCCTTTAGCCACATTGAAGATGCGGTGGTCGGCCCGGACGCTGTGATTGGCCCCTTTGCCCGTCTGCGCCCCGGCACCGAGTTGGCGGCGGGTGTCCATATCGGTAATTTCGTCGAAATTAAAAACAGTAAAATTGCTGCGCAATCAAAAGCCAATCATCTGGCCTATATCGGTGATGCAATCATCGGTAGCCGCGTTAATGTGGGTGCCGGTACCATTACCTGCAACTACGACGGTGCCAATAAATACCAGACAATTATTGAGGATGACGTTTTTATCGGCTCCGATACCCAGCTTGTTGCCCCGGTCACTGTCGGCCGTGGCGCCACCATTGGTGCCGGTACGACACTTACCCGTGATGCGCCGCCCGATACCCTGACTGTCTCGCGCCCCAAACAAATATCGATTGCCGGATGGAAACGCCCGGCAAAAACAAAAAAGTGATCTGACCCATGTGTGGCATTGTTGCTGCGGTTGCTGACCGCGATATCGTTCCTGTTCTACTCGAAGGCCTGCGCAAGCTCGAATACCGGGGCTACGATTCGGCGGGCCTGGCGCTGATTAACGAAAACGGACTGCAACGTTTGCGTGCGCTTGGCCGTGTTGCCGAACTTACCGCGCAGGTTGACGAAACCGGTGCGGCCGGTAATACCGGCATAGCGCACACGCGCTGGGCGACACACGGCGCGCCCTCGGAACGCAATGCACATCCCCATATTTCGGGTGGTCTGGCCGTTGTGCATAACGGCATCATTGAAAACCATGAAGCCCTGCGCGCGCACCTCAAGGCCGATGGTTACGAATTTACCTCCGATACCGATACCGAAGTCGTTGCGCACCTGATCGCCCGCGAACTGCAAACAACGCCCGACTTTTTCACTGCCGTGCGCGCCTCGATTGCCCGGTTGCAGGGCGCTTACGCCATCGCCGTGCTGCGCGAGGTGGAACCGGATCGTATTATTGTCGCGCGCGAAGGTTCGCCACTGCTGCTTGGCCTTTCTGATGCAGGAAACTACGCCGCTTCCGATGCCTCCGCACTGCTTCAGGTGACCCGCCGCATGGTCTATCTGGAAAACGGCGATTGCGCCGAGCTAAAGCGCGACAACTACCGCATTACGCGGGTCGACGGCACGCCCGTCGAGCGCCCCGAGAAGGAATCGCAGCTCTCGGCTGATGCCGTTGAACTGGGCGCCTACCGTCACTACATGCAGAAAGAAATTTTCGAGCAGCCGGCGGCGCTTTCCAATACCCTCGAAATGCTCGAAACAGCGCATAGCATCCAGCCCGGCCTGTTTGGCGCCGACGCTGAAGCGATGCTCAAGGATGTGCGACAGGTGCTGATCATTGCCTGTGGCACCAGCTATCACGCAGGACTGGTTGCCCGTTACTGGCTGGAAGCGATTGCCGGTATTTCATGCGCGGTCGAAGTGGCAAGCGAATACCGCTATCGCGACTCCGTACCGGACCCGCAAACACTGGTTGTAACCATCTCGCAATCCGGCGAAACGGCCGATACGCTGGCCGCACTACAGCATGCCAAGGCGCTTGGCATGACACGCACGCTGGCCATCTGCAATGTGCCGGAATCCTCGCTGGTGCGCGAAACCGCGCTGCGCTTCATCACCCGCGCCGGCCCGGAAATCGGCGTGGCCTCGACCAAGGCATTTACCACCCAGCTTGCCGCGCTCTACCTGTTGACGCTGGTGCTTGCCAAGTCGCGTGGACGCCTCACGGTTAGCCACGAAGCCGCCGAGTTGACCGCCCTGCGCCATCTGCCAGTCGCTGTTGCCAAAGTGCTTGAGCTGGAACCGCAGATCAAAGCCTGGGCCGGGCATTTCGCCACGAAACAACACGCACTCTTCCTCGGGCGTGGCCGGCATTATCCGATTGCCATGGAGGGTGCGCTCAAGCTCAAGGAAATTTCCTACATCCATGCCGAAGCCTATGCCGCCGGCGAACTCAAGCACGGCCCCTTGGCGCTGGTCGACAAAGAGATGCCGGTGATCGCCGTGGCGCCGAACGACGCCTTGATCGAAAAACTAAAATCCAATTTGCAGGAAGTCCGCGCGCGTGGCGGCGAACTGTATGTTTTTGCTGATGCCGATAGCGAAATGCAGGCCTCGGATGGTATTCATGTGTTGCATCTACCCGAGCACTATGGCGCGCTATCTGCCTTGCTGCATGTGGTGCCGCTCCAGTTGCTGTCGTATCACGTCGCGCTGGTGCGCGGCACTGATGTGGATAAGCCGCGTAATCTGGCCAAGTCGGTGACCGTCGAGTAATGGGTAAAATCGCGTGGTTAAAGTCGCTTAAAATTCAGGTTGTCGACCGTGGAGCCGTGTGATGGATTTTGCCAATAACTATCGTCTGAAACAGATCACCGTCTGGTTGCTGGTCGGCGTTACCGCCTGCCTTGCCAATCTGCCGAAGGAGTGGGCGGCGCATCTGAATTTGCAGGTGGAGTATCTGCTGGGTGTTTTCGGGCTGCTGATTGTGCTCGCGCTATTCTTATTCACCCGATTTTCCTATTTTCTGCTTACCGTGCTGCTGATCATCGGGGCGAATCTGCCGGATCGCTGGTCGCACAGCCTTGCCATCGACAAAGTGCCATTGATCACCGCGTTGTGCCTGATGATTGTTGGCTCGCTGCTTAACCAGTTCGTCAAAATTCTACCCTCCGGCCTGGAACCTAAAGCCAAGGTTAATAACCCTGAGGGGATTCGCGCCCTGATGTCGGCGATCCAGCGTGGGCAGGCGCGCAGCGTACAAATCATCATCAGTATGAATATCGATCTCGATGTGTTTGATGAAAGCGGGCGTACGCCCCTGATGGCAGCAGCGGCGGCGGGGCAGTCTGCAATCGTCGACATGCTCAGCGCCGCCGGTGCAAAAATCGATCTGAAAACGCCCGATGGCCTGAGTGCAATCGATCTGGCGACGCAGTCCGGGCATTTGGCCATTACCGCGCAATTGCAGGATGCGCTGGCCCGAATCAGCGCTCCGCCGGCGCAAGCCGCCGCTTGAGTCACTGAGCTCCGGCATCTGGCCGGGAAATGAGCCTTCTTTTCAGCGCCTTCTTTTGTTCCCTGCACTGCGTTTTCTGTCCGGCTGCAACATCTTTTGCGCCGTCCGGTCGAGATCGACCGGGTGAGCTGTTTCCAGCGTACGCAAGCGTTCGGCCAGTTCGCTGAAGCCCGGCGGGAAGGTGCCGCCCTTCTGGGCAAAGACGATTTTGTTCTCGCCTTCTTCGGCTTCGACAACGATGATTTTTTCACTGAATGAATCGCGGATACGGCCCACATAAGCACCGTAGCCAGTGTCGTCGGCGCACAGATTAACGACCAGAACGCCGCCTTCGTTTAGCTTGTCGTAGCAGTAATCATAGAAAGCGGCGCTGCACAGTTGCTCGGGCTGCCCGCCGCAATCGAAGCCATCGACCAGCAGGACATCAGAGGGCTCGGCGTCGCTGCGCACATATTCAGCCCCGTCTCCGCACAAAATGCGAAAGTTTGGCCCGTCCGGCGGGATTTCGAATTCGTCGCGTAGCGCGATCACCTCAGCTGCAAGTTCAATCGCAGTAAAGTCGGCATCCGGCAACTTGTGCCGGCAGTATTTGGCCAGCGAGCCACCGCCGAGACCGATCATCGCAATGCGCTGTGGTTTTGGCTGGAGCAGCAGAAAGCCCATCATCGTTCGCGTGTAGTCGAGCACCAGTCGCTCGGGGGCGGCTTTGCGCATGCGGCTCTGGATGGTCGGGAAGTTGAAGTGCAGTGACAACTCGCCGTTATCTTCGCAAATCAGCGGGCTTTCCGGGTTCGTGGTTTGTTGGCTCATGGCTTGCATTATCCCGGTTTGAGCGATTCAGGCGTTGTCGTCGCCGGCGATGAAGTCATCAACCGAACTGGTGTCGAAAACGCCTGTATTGTCGGTGCCGGCGGCTGTGTCCCGTGTTTCCCGGTGGCTTGTGCTGTCATCAATCAACGGGTTGCTGTCATGCGTATTCGTTGCGCCTGTATTTGCAGCGTGGGCGGTATTGTTTGCGAGCAGGTGCTCAATGCCCTGAAACAGAAAGCCGCCGGCAACGACGCCGGCTGCCGTGGTGGCAATATTGCCCAGCATGCCGGACCCCCAGGCGCTGGCAGCCGGCGCAACCGCTGCTGTGGCAGCCAGGGGGGCAGTTTGCGGCGCCGGGCCGGGGCGCATGGCGGCAGAATTGCCCCAGGCATTGGCATCGATGAAACGGCCACCATTGCCACCAGCGCGTGCCTGGCTCAGTTCTTCCTGTAGCCGACTGATTTTTGTCTGAGAATTCTGCACCGCTTGATCGAGCAGCATGGCGCGCTGGACAAGCAGATAAGCGGCGTCGGGCTGCCGAAGGCACGCTTCACGGATCAAGTGATCGGCTTCCTGGTCCTTTTGGATGGCATTGACCTGCGTTAATTGCTGAAGCAACTGTGACAGTTGGTCGCGTTCCTGCGTGTTCATCTAAATCTCCGGGTAAGGGATTGCGTGCTTCGTTATGAAAACAATTGTCTAAAAATCGTAGCGCAACCCCATCGCAAAAAATTCGTTGTCGTATCTCGAATTCTTGGAATTCCTCGCGTCAATCGCCACGCGCGCTGACAATTTGGGTGTTATCTGCGCGCGGTAAAGCAGCGTACTGACTTTGATATCACTATTGAACAGAATATTCTCATCAATATTGATGTTTGCCTGGCCGAGAAGCAGGCTTTGTCCACTGAGGCCATAGACACCGAGATCGAAGAGGATGGTTATTCTGGACAGGTAGCTGCCAACGATAGCAGAGCTGCCTTTATTCTCCGCGTGCATGTAGGGCATTACGACAAATTCAGGATACCCGCCCCAATTGCCAAAAGCGGTCACGGTGTTCTGGTTGCCGGTGAAGTGGTTAAACGCGAGCGCTGCGCTGATTCCGCTTGGCTGATGAGCCAGGGTGCCCTTGATGCCATAAAGGCCGTAGCGCGCATTCAGTCCCATCTGAGAAAGGTAGTCCTTGAAGCCACCCACTGCGCCAACCTGATAGGCTTGCCCTTCGAGCGTCGTCGCAAAATCCTGACTCAGCCTGGTTTTTAGGCGGCCATCCATATACAAAGTATTGAGTGTATCTGCACCGTAATAATTCCATAGCTGAAATTGGTTCTCCTTGCCATGGACAAGGCCGGTGGCCCAAACCCCGCGATCCCCGACGACCCTGGAAACATCCAGCGTATCGCCGTCTTTTGCATCAATAGAGCCATTCGCTGCCACCTTCAATGAGGTGTAAGCCTGCTGGGACATACTGCGAAATTCAGAAAAGGTCACCAACCCATCAAGGCCCGACATCTTGCTGACGTAGGCAAGGGTGATTGTTGTATCAGGGACATCGCGATTGGTCAGCGTGGTCGCCTCAAAAAGATTTGGGACAATCCGGTAATCGTAGGTATTGATAATTGGAGAGAAAAACTCCTGACGCCCGATGGTCAGCGAAGTATTGCCCTGCCTGGCGCTGAGCTGCATTTCACCAAGCAGGGAATACGGCTTTTTGTCCAGGCCGAACATGTAGGTATCTGTTTTTCTCGGGTCTTGCTGACGGAGACCGAAGTCCATCGTGGCGTACCAGGCGCCCTTCAGCCTGAGCCCGAAATACTCGCCTGTTTCGACCCCGAGTTTGCCACCAAAGCCCGGCGTACTCTGGTCAAGACGCCCTCCTTTTTTATCGTCGCCGATATACATTGCCTTGGCAAAGCCCAGGACCTTGCTACCTTCAAGCGCAGAAACAAGACGCTCACCCGCATGTGCTTGCCACATGGCACAAAAGCCAATAACGACAGTACCGACCTGAAACCGGTTTATTTTGAAAAGCAGTCGCACGAAATCAGGCGTTTTCTGTCTTCTGATAACGATTGATTGCTTGTTCAGTCAGCACTGGCGTTAATAGAGAACATGTAACCCAGCCCCCGCTTGCTGACGACGGGTAGATTAACCCCGGTTTCACGCCGGACCTTATCGCGTAGTCGACTCAGAATCACCTCGATACGGTGCTTGTTAAATTCTTCCGGCATGATGCCCAAGGCGCGTGAAAGCTCGTTATGAACAGAGATTTCCTCTGGTTTTTTCATCAAAGTGCCAAGCAACTGCAATTCGCTGAGAGATAGCCTGATCCGCACGCCGGGAGGGCCAGTCAAAAACCCGGTGGTCGCGTTCAGATGCCAATCGCCAACCTTTGCGCTTCCTGTTTTTGGTGCAGTCGTTTGCGCCTGACGTGGCGAAGCACGTTGCCCCAAACGCTTTAAGACTAAAACCAGCTCATCCATGTCGATTGGCTTGACCATGTAGGCATCGGCACCATTGTCGAGGCCGAGTAACCGGTCTTCACGCAAGCCTCTAGCGGTTGCGAAGACAATCCCGATGCGCGCATCGTGTTCCCGCAGATACTGGCAGATCGACAAACCATCTTCACCATCGAGCCCGATATCCAGAATCACCACATCAAAGCTAACAACCGCGAGTCGTCGATACAACTGTGCCGCATTCTCAAAACTTTCGACCTCGACACCCATGTGCTGCAGCTGGAACGCCATTTCCTCGCGCAGGATCAGCTCATCCTCGACAATGGCAACGATGCTGGCAGGTGCGGCAGAAAATTCAGAGCGTTCCAAAATAGATATCCATGAAGGTTGGCCGGCGCGACATCGCGTGACCAAGGCGCAAACTTTATAGTTGGCGATTAGCCTTGGCAAATTTTCTTTTCACCTTAAAGTTTTCTCTCAAAATGAGAGCAGATGAGAGCATTTTTGATGGCGCTTCGGTGTTTAATGAGCCATGCTGACTTTTCACCGACTCGCAGTTCTAACCCTTTTTGCCCTGGCGGGCAGCCTCGCCCATGCCGGCTCGGTTCAAAAGACAGGCATTGCGCTAACGCCGCAAGAACGCGCCTATATTGACAGCAATCAGCGCATCCGTATGTGCGTTGATCCCAACTGGGTGCCTTTTGAGCGTATTAATTCTCAGGGAAAGCACGAAGGTATCGCCGCTGATCTCGTCCAGCTGGTTGCGCAACGTGTCGGGCTAAAGATTGACCTCTACCCCGTCAAAACCTGGGAAGAGTCTTTGGCCGCCTCCAAAGACAAACGTTGTCAGATCCTGAGCTTTCTTAACCAGAGCCCCGAACGCGATCAGTGGCTGATCTTCACACGGCCCATTTTCTTCGACCAGAACATCATCATCACCCGCGAAGAGCATGCCTATATCGGTGATCCAAAAGGTTTGACTGATGAAACCATCGCCCTGCCACATGGCACGATGGTGGAGGAGCGCATTCGCAAGAAATACCCGAATTTGCGAATCATCACCACTGAAACAGAGCAGGAGGCCATTGCGCTTGTCTCCGAGCGCAAAGCAAATATGACGATTCGCTCGCTCATGGTCGCGGCATACACCATCAAAAAAGAAGGTCTTTTCAACCTCAAAATTTCTGGCCAGATACCGGAGTTAGCCAACGCCCTCCGTATCGGCGTATTGAAAGACGAAGTAGTGCTGCGCGATATTCTCGACAAAGGCGTACAAACACTGACAGAGCAGGAGCGTGAAGCCATCTCAAACAAGCATGTTTCGGTCAATATCCAGCATGGTGTTGATTCAGGGCTGGTATTGAAGATGCTGTTTGGCGCGCTATTCGTGTTGCTAGCCATCATCTTTTGGTACCGAAAACTGCGGGCAGTTGATCGCGCAAAAGCGCTTCTGGCTCAACAACAGGGTGAACAGGAGTTACGCGCCCGGCGTGAGCAAAGCCGTTTGGTGGCCATGCTCTCCCACGAAATACGCACGCCGGTGGCCATGATTGATGCGGCGGCACGGTCATTGAGTTTGCTCGTTGGTTCCGGAGACGACGCCAGCAAACTGCGTATCGAGCGGATACATCACGGGGTCGGCCGGATGGTCAGGCTCACCGACCAGTTTCTCGCCAAAGACAGGCTGGATGATGAAGCGCTTTCCCTCAAGGCGGATCTGGTTGATGGGCACGAATTATGTCAGCAACTGGTGGTTCAACTCGGCAACTCTCCCCGTATTCATTGCCGATTTTCGGGTGACGCGCACCTGACTGCCGACCCGGATCTTCTGCAAGTTGCCCTGCATAATCTCCTCATCAATGCGCTCCGCTATGCACCGGCTGAAGCACGCGTTACCCTGACGTGCAACGGTGACTCAGATGGCGTGGTTTTCATCGTTAGCGACGAAGGGCCGGGAATCGATCCTGAAGAGCAGGATAGTATCTTCGCTAGTTATGTGCGTGGCTCAAAAGGTAAAGACACCACCGGTGCCGGCCTCGGGTTGTATCTCGTCAAGCGTGTTGTTGATCTGCATGGCGGCACTGTCACCGTAAGCTCCCCGCCAGGGCATGGCGCCACGTTCTGTATTGAGTTGCCACGAACTCAAAGTCCATCACTGGCCGTCAAGTAACAATAGATAAAAAGTATGACAATCCATCCAGAGACAGAAAACTGCGCCCTGCGTCAGCAACTTGAAGCCCTGTTGCAAGAAGCGCGTTGCAACGAAGAAAAAATGCGCCGTTTTGATCTATTGGAGCGCCGTTTGATTAGCGCCGCTACGCTAAGGGAGCTGGTGCGCTTGCTCCTTTTAGAATACAAGCAGGCTTTTTGCGTGGAGGTGGTGACGCTGACCTTGCTGGATAGTGAAAATGAAGCATCACGAATCTTGGCGGATGAACTGGATGCCAATGCGGGTGTCAATCTGAGCCTGATCCAGTCACCGGCTTTGTTGAATGATACTTATGGTCAGAACCTCCGCCCATGGCTTGGTCGCTTCCAGTACTCTAGCCATCAAGCGCTTTTCGGCGCATCAACAGAACCAATTGCCTCGGTTGCCTTGCTGCCATTAACCCGAAAAAACGAGCTGATCGGCAGCCTTCACTTTGGCAGCAGTAATCCTGAACGTTACACGGCAGATTGCGGTACGGCTTTTCTGGAGCGACTCTCCGCAATAATTGGTGTGTGCCTTGATAGCGCATTCAACCAGGAGCGGCTTAAGCTCGTTGGACTGACTGACGGCTTGACCGGCGTTCAGAACCGCCGCTATTTTGAACACAGATGTGAGGTCGAGATCAGCCAGGCTCGCCGATATCAGCATCCGCTGGCGTGCATGTTTCTCGATATCGACAAATTCAAACGAATAAACGATACCCATGGCCACCAGTCGGGTGACGAGGTATTGCGTGCGGTAGCCAATGCTATCCAGACTCAGTTGCGCGCAGGTGACACGATTGCCCGGTATGGTGGCGAAGAGTTTGTTGTGCTGTTACCCCAGACCGCTGACAATTATGCCCAAGAGATTGCCGAGCGTATCCGTACGGGTATCGCCAGTCGACATTTTCAGGCGCATTCAGGCCAGCAAATTAATGTAACGATTTCGATTGGTTTAGCGATGCTGCCTGCGCATTGTGCGGCTGAAACTATTCAGAGCCTGGCAAGCCAACTGGTTGCTACTGCAGACAAAGCCTTGTACCAAGCAAAACATACGGGAAGAAATCGTGTGGTCTGCGATGAGTCTGTTGGCAGCAAAGGCAATACAGACAGTGCAAGGGTTAATGCATGGCGTTCGTGGAATATGGTGCACACGCCCTTCTTTGGTAAGGCCATTGCGTTCCTGCAAGGCTATTCAAAGCGGCTCATCACAGAGGGTGGCTGCGTGATTCGCACTGAGCGTGATCGGTTCAAAAGGTAAGACACAAGTCTGTCGTCGGATTGCAGCCATCCAGACAACAAATCACCAACCTGTTGCCCTGAATAAAATTCCTTACTATAATTGAATTAGTAAGGAATAAAAGGAGATTCAAATGTCAAGTGATGCCACACTGAGCAGTAAGGGTCAAACAACAATTCCCAAGGAGATTCGGGATAGTCTTTCCATGAAAGCTGGAGACCGGATGACGTTCACGTTGATGCCCGACACCACAGTAATCATGCGGGTGAAAACAAAAAGTGTCACCGAACTGGCAGGTTTGTTACATAAAAAAGGACGTAAGCCCGTTCCGATTGAGCAGTTGTCACGTTGATGCTGGGAGTTGATACGAATGTTCTCGTTCGTTTCCTGGTAAGGGATGACGAAGACCAGTTTGAGCGGGCACAAAAGCTGATCAAACTTGAAATCGCAGCTGGGCGCCACGTTTTCGTCAGCCTGTTAGTTCTCCTAGAAACCGAATGGGTGCTACGAAGCCGATACAGCCTGCAAAAGAATCTCATCATTGAAGCCATCTCGCGCTTGCTTGATGCTGCCGATGTCCGATTCGAAGATGAGCCGGCCATCGAGGAGGCTCTTTTTATCTGGAAGGATGCGACTGCCGATTTCGCAGATTGTCTGATCGGCGCCAAAAATCGACGGCTTGGTTGCAGAGCGACAGCAACCTTTGATACGAAGGCTTCCAAGTTGTCAGTGTTTATAGCGGCCTAACGATAATCCGCTAAACGTGATCACATCGCGTTCACTGGAAGCGTTACGACCGCGTCGTCGGTCAGCTTTTCGCTACGTAAGCTGGATTAAAAAGAACCACGCTTAGCCAGGTCAATCTGTTCGGGGAATAATCATCGCAAAGCCGCCCGCTATCGGGCCTTCAATTGCTCAACTTCCGCATAAAACGCTGGCGAAAACTCAGCAATCAAGGTT
>CAJBIL010000340.1 GCA_903953145.1 uncultured beta proteobacterium | reverse complement strand
CCTTGCAGTCGTTGAGGCTGACCGGGTAACCGTCCGGGTGCATAAGCAGATCGCTCTCGGCCAGGAAGCGCGCGAAGAGCATGCGGTGCCAGTGCTCGTAGGCGATTTCGGTGACGAGGTGGTCGATGGCTTGAGTATCGTCGGGGCGTAGCAGATCGCCCAGCGCCCGGCCATGCGCACGCAGGCGCACGCGCTGCTTTTTCTCTGGCTCGCTGGCGTGGGCGGGAGCCTCCTTGGCGGCGACGGCGAGGGCCTTGAGGGTTTTCTCGGCTCCAGCCTCGGCATGAACACGCGCCTGGGCGACGGTGGTTTCGAGAATCTTGCGGTGCTCGCGGGAGAGGGTTTGCTTCATGTTGGGTTCAGTAGTGTGCTTAGCTACGGGCGAAGGCGAGTAAGGGCGCGATGTCACGCGCGTCGGCGGCTTGTAGGGCGGCGATGTAGTCCTTGCGGGTGTCGTTGGCATCGACCAGGCTACGGCTGCCCCAGGTGAAACGTGGCTGACCCAGACGCTCGACGAGCAGATCGGCCATCAGACGGGCATGACGGCCATTGCCATTGGGAAAGGGATGAATCAACACCAGGCGATGATGGAAGCGCACGGCGATTTCGTCGGGCGGATAGCTGGCGTGTTCGATTTGGAAGTGGGTGTCATCAAGCAGCTTCTTGAGTTCGACGCTGATCTTGAGCCAATCGACGCCAATGTTCTTGTCGGTCTTGCGGAACTGGCCAGCCCACTTCCAGGTTTCGCCGAACATCTGCTGGTGCAACTGGCGCAGGAAGCCCTCATTAAGGATTTCCTTGCGCTGCTTGAGTGCCCAACTCTCGCCCTGGACGATGTTGAGTTGCTCCCACTCGTTCAACTCGCCCTGCGTGGTGATGTGGCCGGGAATCAGGCTGGCGAGTTCGTCAGCATCGAGCGGCGTGGCGCCGGGGGGATAGTCGAGTTTGACCGTCATGAAGCCGATTTCTCCCGCGCCGGGGCTTTCCACAGAGCGCGACGCGAACCCTTGAGCAGGTTCTCGGCCAGGGCGCGGGTTTGCGCCTCGACGGTCTCGCGTGAGGTGGCTTGTGCTTCTAGCGCCATGGTGTGACTGACGGACGCCATCTGCTGGCGTGCTAACGCCAGGGCGCGGCTTTCCAGGGTGTCGGCCAAGGACTGCTTGGGCACCAGGGCGTAATGCAACTCGCAGCCCAGGGCCTCGGCGGCACGGCGCAAGGTGGCCAGGCTGATGGTGTCGTCGGCCTCGGAGGTCTCCAGCCGGGTGACGGTGGAGGTGGTGACCCCCAGCCGGGCGGCGAGGTGTGTCGCGGCCATGCCTAGGCCCTCGCGGATGGCCTTGATCCAGCCTGTGGGCGGACGCGGCGGCAAGTCGGCACTGCGCCAACGGTTGAGGTTGGCGTCGAGTTGGCGGAGCTTGAGTTCAGAGAAGTTCGATTTCATGACTTTGCATCTCAATGCAATATATTTAGTCTATATATTGCATTAAAGAGCAATATTTGTAAATAATATATTGCTCCATGATGCAATATTTATAACTGAACCGGCCCATCGGGGAGTTTGGCCAAGATGGCTTTACGTACCTCGGCCACCCAGGCATCGAGATCGGCCTCGTTGCGCAGGATGCGATGCGGCGGTGT
>CAJBIL010000339.1 GCA_903953145.1 uncultured beta proteobacterium | reverse complement strand
TCTGCCAGATCAGATCGAGCAAAAAAATGGTGCCTGCCATCAAGCCGATGATGAATAACGCAGAATGCACCACGCTATTCCCGCCACTGCCAAAAGGCCGGTCGACCCGCAATACGAGTACCGCAACCAGAAACGCCAGCAACCCCGCTAGTGCAACACCGGCGTGGGTTGCCGAGGCTGGGCGGGTGGACTCAGGCGGGGGAGCGGTGACGGCAGGATCGTTCATTGTTTCTCTTTACTGGTGAAGTTAATTGTGCTGCCGCATGAGGCGTGGCGTGCTTGCTGCCTTCTGCGCGTTCGTAGTGATAATGCAGCGTTAAATGCAGGCGTAAAATTGCATTGCATCTGGGGAATACGGTCAAGCATGCCCATCGTCCGCATCCCGGCAAGGAAGCAAAAAAGTACCAGATCGAAGAAATCAGGCTCTGGCTTGAGGCACAAGGAGTGAAACGATGAACAATCTGACTTACAAAAGCTATGCCGCCCGTGTGGAGTTCGATGCCCGTGATGCAATTTTCTGGGGCAAGGTACTCGGCTTGCCCGATAGCGTGAGCATTACCTTCGAGGGCGAAACCGTCACGCAACTCACGGCGGACTTTCATCACGCCGTCGATTTTTATATTGAAGATTGCGCAAGACTGGGCGCAGAACCGCTCAAGCCTGCGAGTGGAAAACTGATGTTGCGCGTGCCGCCCGAGGTGCATGGATCGGCGCTGATCGCCGCGCAGGCGGCCGGAAAAAGCCTGAACCAATGGGCCACCGAAGTGCTGCGGGAAGCAGCGCATGCGTGAGGTAGCGCGTTCAGCACGGTGGTGACAATGCCGCTGGCCGAAGGTTTGGGCCGGCGCGGTCGCTCTGCTTAGCGCCGCGTACGAAATAACTTCCCGGATCGGTTCTCCAATCCATTTAGCCGTAGGTCGGGCTTCAGCCCGACAGCGTGCAAACCTTGTCGGGTTAAAACCCGACCTACTACTCACCACAAACGGGGAAGTTGTTTCGTTGGCGTTCCTTAGCCCCGTGATTCCCATCGCTTAATCCGCTTTCTGCTTCCGCGCTTGCTTGGCTTTGGGTTTGTCGGGGGTTACCGTCGGCGCGGGGGAGATGTTGTTGGTGTTGTCCGGCGCAGCAAACAAATTCCCCAGACTCACCATCGAGAGCAGTTGGGCGTAGGCCAGGCCGAGGGCATCGGCTTCCATCAGCTTTTTAAGTGCCTCGGCGGGCAGTGCCTTGAGCTTTTGCTCGGAAACGACGAGAAACCCGCCAATCCGTTGTGCTTCGCCCCCTTGATTCGGCTGTAGTTGCAGGCTGCCTTCTTCCAGCACACCGGCTTCTTTGAGGGCTTGCGTCATGGTCAGCGTGCGCTCGGCCAGCTGGCGGTATTCGCCCTGGAAGGCGACGATGCCTTTCATTTGCTCGGAGGGCGCGCCATCGGTGCCAATCAGCAATTGCCCACCCGCGTGTTTGAAGTCGGCGGCCAGCGGATCAAAGGCCAGCACGGGTTCGGTTTGTTCGTTGGGGCGAACGGCAATAAACGGGTAGCCGCGCACATAGGCGGGG